>NZ_JAWPON010000006.1:67325-300570 GCF_033344315.1 Vibrio sp. 2132-1
TCGTCCACGATCGTTGCTGTCCCCGTATCACTGCCTTGCACCGCACCAATGCCAGTCACCGTCACACTGAAATCTTCAGGGCCTTCATAAACAGCGTCATCAATGGCAGCGATACGCACATCAAACTCAGTTTGCCCCGCTGGCACCGTTACTACACCATCGTTTGGCACTGCAACCCAACCGGAGCCTGTGTTGTATTCTAGGGTGCCTAAATCTCCAACTTCGGTATCGCCGAGATTAAGACCCAACTCCACTTGCGTTTCCGCTTCAGAGGCGTTCGATAAGTTGACTTTGAAGTTCGCTGCCTCTCCCTCATTAATAGTACCAGCGTCTGAAATAGTCACGCTTGGACGGTCATCATCCGGATCAGGGCCCGGACCACTGCCATCATCCACTATCGTTGCCGTACCGGTATCGCTGCCTTGCACCGCCCCAATGCCAGTCACCGTCACGCTGAAATCTTCTGGGCCTTCATAAACAGCGTCATCAATGGAAGCGATACGCACATCAAACTCGGTTTGCCCCGCTGGCACCGTTACTACGCCATCGTTTGGCACTGCAACCCAACCGCTTCCCGTGTTGTATTCTAGGGTGCCCAAATCTCCAACTTCGGTATCGCCTAAGTTCAGGCCTAGCTCGACTTGAACAGTGGACTCGGAGGCATTCGACAGCGTCACTTTGAAGTTCGCTGTCTCACCCTCATTAACCGTACCTGCATCACTCATCGTTACCGCTGGGCGATCATCATCAGGATTTGAGCCAGGTCCACTACCATCATCTAAAATAGTGGCAGTCCCAGTAACAGGTGTGCTTTGTTCTTCTGTCGTGCCAGAGAGCGTAAACGTTTCTGGGCCTTCAAATACAGAGTCGTCAATAGAGTCTATAGAGACCGTAAAGTCACTTTCACCCGGTGGGATCGAAATGGTAAAGGTTCCGCTTTCACCGACTGAAACTTCTTCTGTTGTACCATCAGAAAATGTTATGAGGACACGCTCATTGACGTAGTCACTCCCGTTCTCGTCAGCTGAGCCGCCTGTTGCGGTTCCATCAAGGAGAGAAAGAATGACATCAGTGTTGTCTTCAGTTGTTTGACTTAGAGTAATATCGAATACAACTTGGTCACCTTCGTTGATAGTCGGACTAGATATTTCTTGAACTAAGATAGTCGGTGGTACAGGGCCATTAATTACTCTGAAAAGATCCAACAAAGATAGTGCTTGAGTTGTAGATAGTCCGATTCCATCAATACCGACGGTCTCAAAATTCGTACTAGCCAACAATTCAGCGCCAGTACGATCTATTGCACCAGTATTTTGGGGGCTAGAACCACTTTCCTCACCTGCAGCTGGCTCAAAATCCTCACCAAGAGCAGTAGGGTCTTCTCCACTAGCGATAGCCTCGATTAGCGCAGTGACATCATCAGTAACGTTAATTGAACTACCTTGCGGTGTTACCTGTTGTACAATTAATTCTGATGTATCAGAAACTTCCTCAATAATTAATTCACCAGGCTGAGGTAGCTGACCACTTTCAAGACTTCTCAGGTTCCCATCAAGCCCTATAACCACGACATTGCTCATCAATGAACTTAACGCTACTCGATCCATGCTCTTCATCCTTGTATTAGTTTAATTAAAGGCTTGTTACTGCACTAAACACGTCTATAGTTTAGACAAAATATGAATTTTTCGTTTTATTCCAAGAGGATTTAGTTTTTTGAGAGTAATAAGGAAAATAACCGAAGAATTTGCCTTCATTTAAACCAGTTTCCGCTATGCTCTTAAGATAAAAAGGTTTTCTACGAAAAAATCGACCACTTACCAAGCAAGCTTTGCCTCGTATGCTAGAGTTTAGAGAGTAAGATTGTTGTTTTTTATTGAATTAAACATTTAAACATCAACAAGTTGATAATACGCACTAAGAAAATTCATTGTTTGTAACTTCTCGTCTCAAATATGAAACAGAATAAGAGCGACATGATTTTAGGAGAACTAACGTGAGATGGAATCGAGTACATATAGCCTGCTGTTGCTTAATAGTGTCTTCACCAGTTTTCGGTCAAACTCTAGAGCAAGCGGTTGCACAGACGCTACAAAATAACCCCGATATTAAGAGTGCATTTAACGAGTTTATGAGCCAGAAGTACATAAATGAAGCTTCATCAGGTGCTTACCTCCCCTCTGTTGATCTAGATGCTGGAATTGGATATGAAGGATTAGACCCGTCAGATGAAGTTGGTCGAGGAGACACGGATTACACTCGAAAGGAAGCTTCAGTGACACTGAGCCAACTAATATGGGATGGTAGCGCTACATTAAATGATATTGATCGAACCGCAGCTGATGCTGAATCTGTTAGATTTCAACTCTTAGCAGATGCTTCAGATAAGGCACTTGAAGTGACTAAAGTGTACTTGGACGCTGTTAAAGCGTATGAAGTCCTAAAGCTTTCAGAAAACAACCTTGCTGTTCATAAAGATATTTACGATGACATTAAAAAACGAGTCAACTCGGGTATCGGCTCTACTGCTGACTTGACGCAGGTAGAAGCACGTTTGGCAAAAGCACACGGAAACTTAGCTGCTGCTCAAAATAACCTGTATGACTCTCACACGATGTTCACTCGTTTAGTCGGTCAAACACCACAAGGGTTAATCTTTCCGAGAGCGGACCAAAACTTTATCCCGTACACGGTTGATGAAGCGGTAGGCTTGGCATTTGAACTTCATCCCGTTATTCAAGTGGCGCTCGCAGACGTAGACTCGGCTAAGTTTCAATACAAACAGTCTAAAGGTGTTAATTACCCAACCATTTCAATTGAAGCTTCGCAAACATGGCGTGACGACGCTGATGGTTTAAAAGGTCGAAGTGATGAGACACTTGCCATGCTGCGTCTACGCTACAACCTATTCAATGGTGGCAGTGATGCAGCGAACTCAGAAAACTTTGCCTACCAGCTAAATAAAGCAAAAGACTTGCGTGAAGGTGCCTATCGCAATGTTGAAGAAGGATTAAGGCTTTCTTGGAGTGCGCTTGATTTAACATTACAACAAAAAGAGTTTCTATCAGATCATGTAGACTCTGCGTCTGAGACCGTAATTGCTTACGAGAAGCAATATCGCATCGGTAAACGAACACTGCTTGATCTATTGAACACTGAAAACGAGCTCTTTGAGGCGCGTAAAGACTACTTAGATTCTAAATACGCAGAGCAGTACGCCAAATATCGAGTGATGAACGCAACTGGGCAACTGTTGAGTGCATTAAGGGTTGAAATGCCTAAAGAATGGCTAGAAGAAGTGGAGTATTAATTATGAAACACATAGCTTTTATTACACTCTCATTAATGCTCTCCGCATGCAGTTCATCAGATCGTGGTGATGAATATGATTACATAGATACCCCAATTGCCGATCAGTGGGCTGATCATATAGATGATGACTCTGACGGAGTCATTAACGAGCGAGATTTGTGCCCGGGTACACCTTTGGGTGCCGAAATAGACAACGACGGTTGTGGTTCGTACGTTGACTCCTCACAAGAAATGCAAATTCGAGTACTATTTGCGAACGATTCCGATGTGATCAACCCTATCTTTACGCAACAAATTCTTGAACTATCCGACTTTTTGAAAGAGTACCCGAACACGTCTATAGAGATTCAAGGTTATGCTAGTCGCACTGGTACTGCAGAACATAATCTTGACTTATCTAAGCGCCGCGCTGAAAACGTTAGAAAAGAGCTCATGAAGAACGGCATTAGTGGAGATAGAGTTACCATTGTCGGCTATGGAGACACAGTACTTGCGACACAAGGTACAGACCAAGTTAGTCACGCATTGAACCGTCGAGTAACCGCAACAGTGATTGGCCACAAGGGTGAAGTGAAGAAAGAATGGACCGTTTTCACAACACTTCCAAAAAGCTAGCACAACAATAAACAGACCGTAAAAATAAAAGGTCTAGCAAATTGCTAGACCTTTTTTGATTTTAAATTTGACTACAGTTTAGCGCTACTACATGTCTTTGTACTGAGCTTCTAAACTCGCAATTAAGCTTTGAGTCACATCATCAACACTTGCACCGTCAAAATGGATGTCCAATGTCGAGCTCCCTTTTGTAATACTCAGGTTTGCCTCAGATCCCCCGTCTGGTGCCACTTCTACATGATACTCTCCGACATCACCAGTATGATCACCTGATTGAAGATCATTAAGAAGCTCTCCAATTTCATCTTTAGATAAGTCGTCAAACAGATCTGAGAAGTCTAGAGCGTCTTCATTTTTATTGAAGTCAGTGACAGTATCAACATCGTTAGTGACTTCACTCCACTTAAAGATGTCGGCCCCTTCTGACCCTGTTAAAGTATCACTACCTAAACCACCAATCAGAATATCATCCCCTTCACCGCCAACGAGTATGTCGTTGCCACCATGACCAAATAGTAAGTCATCACCAGCGCCGCCATATAAATTATCCGATTTATCTCCTTGGTGAGTTTGGTTGAATTCTTCCAAGTTATTTCTAACGTACTCATGTATATCTTCGCCGTCAACGGTAGACACATCCTGACCCGTTTGCTGCGCCACATGTGATTGAATCGCACTTAAGCCTTGTTCATTACCACCAAACTCAATTAAGTCACCTAACAAGATATCGTTACCTTCACCTCCTTGAATAGTGTCTGAACCTTGTTTGAGAGGTACATCTTGACCCAATATCGTTTCAGCAAGCTTAGTAACATCAATATCTGACTCTACCACACCATCAGTGTCATACTGCTTGAGTGTATGTTCATCAACGCCACTCCCAAGACCTATCGCTTCTATAGAGGACAATGCCGCTAGTACTTGATACATGTGTTGAGCTTGTGTCGAGCTATTCCCTTCATCGTAATAACGGATAGAGCCATAATATCTGTCGATATCGCCAAGGATTCTTCCTGTTAGCGGTGAATAAACCTTACCGTAACTATCTATAACGACATCACCTTTGTAGGTAACTGTTTGTCCGTATGAGTAATTGTTTTTACTCGCAATATCTTGCAGGGTAACAAGCTTGCCAGAATTATCGACGTCCAAAATCACTTTCGAGAATTCACTCGGTGCTACACCATAGAGGTATGTTGCTCTATTTGGTTGACCATCCGTAACAAAGTACGTGATATTTTGGCCATTAGGGTTAGGTTGACTGCTGAACCATTCAACGGCCGACTGTAAGCCCGCCTCATAGTTTGTGCCGCCAGAACCCTCATCATCAATTACACGATTCAACTCTTCTACAAACTCTTTTCTTGCTGTAAGAGAACTCAAGTCAACAGAAATCACCGCTGATGCACTTGAAGCAAATTCACTAAGGTGAATATTCACTGTCCCTGGCTTCTCTCCTTGATTTACCGCACTTAACAGCTCATCAAACACGTCTAGCACTTCCTGCTTCGCAGTTCCTACCCAGTTACCCATGCTCCCTGAAGTATCCAGAACAAATGCGATGTTGTAGTCCTGACCTGCAATGATCTCCAATCCTTGAACATCACCAACAATAATATCGTGATCGTCACTACCCGTTATCTGATCATTCCCATGTGATCCCGACTCCAACACATAGTCACGAGCTGTAAGCTCAACGGATTCAGTTGTTGAAGCTGCGTCATTATTTGATCCTTCAACAGACGTAGCAGTAACGCTTAGCGGGAACTCTAAGCTGCCTTCATAATCGAATGGCACTCTGATATCCAGGGAAAGCTTACCATCTGTACCAAGAGTGACAGGGTAATCTCCATTTGAATCTTGCTTAATTGCGAGCCCATCAACATACACGTCAACACCGTCTGGTAGATCTTGTACAAGAGCAGTCTGCGCTAAATCCTCACTTCCATCGACATCAACTAGATCAACATCCACATCGACCGAAATCCAGCGATCTTGAAGCACTTCATAAGTGCCATCAGGTTTCAAATCAACAATTTTGTCTGCAAAAACAACGCGTTCAATTTCATATAAATGATCACCTCGGTCATCACTACCTGTATGATCGTTTACCGAATCGATAGAACGACTATCTAATAAAATCCAATATGGAACTTTACCGCCATGATCGTCTTTGAAGGTCATTTTGTAGTCATCAAAGTTCCCTGTTAAGTAAACTGTATCTTTACCATCATGCAGAGTAAGACTGGTCGCGTCATCACCATAAAACGTATCATTGTTACCACCGCCAACAAATACGTCATCGCCACCGCCACCATAGAATACATCGTTGAAATCTGTCCCAACAAACAAGCTGTCGGTGTCACTTAAGTCAGTATTGACTCCCAACACAACACCAGCGTGTGTATTAATTTTAGGTACTGCATTATCCAACCCAAGGTTGGCTGCGACAGCCTCATTTTCGGTATTGGTATTATTTATTGCCGATGTAGCTAAGTGATGGTTTGGATCAATAGCATCTCGTTTAACTAAGTCGCCAACATTGATCGTGATCGTAGGTGCATCTGCGATAGCAACAACATTGATATCAAGTGTATTTGTTACGCCAGTATTTGTGGTATAGCTAATTAATGGAACGTCACCTGACCAATGCTCAGCAGGTTCAAATATGTAACTACCATCTCGGTTTACTAGTAACGTACCACTAGTCAAAGAAACACTTTCGCCTACCTCGTAATCAGCACCATCGATAGTAAGATGATCTACCATCAGAATATTGTCGCCGTCAGAGTCATTAAGCAATACATTCCCTTGTAGAGTATTGTCTTCTATGGTTTCGCCCAAATCACTTTCCGTTTCCGTCGGTAAGTTCTCATGTACTACAACATTGATCGCCAAGTTAGATTCTGCTGAATCACCATTCGAGCTTTCTGTACTCGTTGCAGTCAAATTGATAGTGAAGTCATCATGGGAGCCCGCAGGTGGAGTCACAGTAAGTGCATCTAATGCCCAACTTGTCACGTCCAGTTCTTCATCAATAGTTGCGACAGTAATAGAACTATTTCCATCTGAAAGGATCGCACCTACAGGTAAGCCAGTTAGCGTGACTTTAAGTGATTCAGAGCCATCTGTATCATTTAAGCTTGCTTTAATTTCAGAGAGCGGTATCGCTGTATCTTGTAACCCTTCGTTCAGCTGGTATGTTTCGTAAAACGCAACACCATTAACTTCTTGTAGTTCAGACGTTCTGATATCAGTTGCTTCTAGTGCACTTTCATCACTAACTACGTAAAGACTACTATTGCTCAGGTTGACAGGCGCTTGTCCATTAATGGATACATCCACATTAAAGTTACCCGGACCACTTTGGTTATGGTGATAAATTTCAATTGGATAAAAGCCAGATACCGAAGGGGTAAAGCTAGCTCCCTTAATATCACCACTGTCGCTCCCCCAACGAGCTTGATCAAGTAACGTACCACCCAACTTAATTGCAAGGCTATCATCGGCTTGACCGACAAAGTCGTAACTCGAGCCAGCTTCGAGATAAACAAGAGATGTGACTAGAACGGCCTCATTTGCCAAGGTTGCATGAGTCCCTAAATCTTCCACATTTGCCCAACTCAATCGAGTACCATCGGCTTCATTAAGAGCGTTGATCGCTGAGATTAGAGTCTCTCCATTGACCCCCATACCATCACTAGAACCAACTTGAACATTACTCCATGTCGTAACGTTAAACTCTTGTTGAGGCAATGAGTTTAATGGCGTCACTGCAATTAAGTTCGGTTTGTCAGCTACAGGGTTCACGTCTATTGTCAGTGTCGACTCTTGACCAGAGCTCTGCCCATCTGTCGGTTTAAAACCAATTTGAGCGTAACTAGATTCCTGATCTCCGACTTGATTTCCGCCGAAGCTGTCACTGCCTGATTCATTTAATTCAGGTACAAAACGAACACCGTTTTCCTCAAAAAGCGATTTATCGAGGACTTGATCGATTTGTACAGACTGCCAATCGCCTTGCGAATCTCTGTACTCTAATGAGCCATCGCTAGGAAGCGTTGTAATTTGGACGGATAGATCTGATACATCAGAGTCCACATCGCTAATACCGAATGATGACCAATCAAGCATCACTTGAGTATCTTCATTCATCTCAACCACTGAAGGCGAAGATTCAGGAGCATCATTCACATTTACCAGAGAAACATTTACCTCGGCAGTATCAATCCCGCCAGTTCCATCGATAACCTCAACCTGAAGCGTATAATCGCCCAAGTCAACATCATCGATTGTCTTGTTCAATGAAATCTCTCCACTTGTCGGGTCGATATCAAAAATACCATTAGTGCTCGAGCCATCTGCAAAGCGGTATACAAGCACGTCATTATCGTGATCTTCAGCAACGACCGTGCCGATAACGGCCCCACTCACCGTGTTTTCGTTAACTGACCCGAAGTCGTAAACATCATCATTTGGTTTGTCACCAGCACTATCGCCGCCAGAAATAAACTCTGGAGCGTGCTGAGCATCTATAATAGAGACTGTTGCTTCATTCGAGTCACTTGCAAGCGTCGAATCTGCACCAACCGTATCAATTAGAGTCACGGTTAGGTTTTCAAGATCTTCGTAAATACCATCATCGAGAGTTTTTATATCAATCGGCGCCGACGTTTTACCCGCTGGAATCGTGACTGTGTACGTACTTGGAGCAATATAATCTTTGTCATCAACATTCCCTCCGATTGTGAATGTTACCAGTACATCTTCATCTGCTTTTTGGTCAATGTTGACGATAAATTTTGCATCACTACCTTCATCAACTGAGGATTGATCTGAGCTAATAGTCACTTTCGGTGCACTTTGGGCATCAACGATCACAACACTTGCGCTGTTATTTGAAGCAATGCTCGCATCAGCGCCATCAACCTCTTTAATGGTTACTGTGAAAGATTCTGCGCCCTCATAAATACCATCGGTGACCGTCAGTAAGTCAAGAGCAGCTGAAGATTGACCCGCAGGAACTTCAACACTCAGAACGCCAACAAAATCTTTTCCATCTTGGGCCACACCACTATATTCGACATGAACCGTAACACTCTCATCTGCAACTTTATCAAGTGTCAGCGTAAAGCCTGCCGTTTCACCTTCATTTACGCTGTTTTGATCGGCACTAATACTAACTAAAGGTGCAGGATCAGAATCCACAATATTTGCGTTACCAGTTGCAATACCATTACTGGTGACACTACCGATTTCCGTAACCGTCAGACCAAAGCTCTCATCACCTTCATGGACATTATCTAGTTTGGTCGGGACTGCGACTTTAATTTCAGCGACACCTGGAGGTATGGTAACGTCTCCATTAGGCGCCATATCTAATGTTTGAGTTTGACCATGAGTATCCACATAGGTCACTACCATAGTGCCTAAATCAACATCTTCCGCAGTATAGCTATCATTTGTTGTTGACTTCAGATTGACGACAACGGCCTCTTGAACAGGGTTAGAGAGTAAAACGGTAAATATTGCGTCAGTTCCTTCAATGACATCGCCGGCATCTACTACGCTAAGTTTTGTACTGTCATTATCAAGAACTGTTGCCGTCCCCGTTTCACCGCCGATCTCAAGAACGATCGTTTCGCTGCTTTCCACAACCAAGTCATCAATAGTCGGAATCGATATTTCGAAGCTACTTATACCTGCAGGAACAATCAAGTAACCACCTAAGAAAACAACACCATTTGTATAGGTTGCATTTGATAGATTTACGTCATTCTTATCAACTGAAGAACCTTGAGCAAGCATATCAACTTGGTACTTAACGGCAGTGCTGGTGGTTTCATTTAGAACAACCGAGAACGTGACATTGTCACCCTCAGTCACGCTATCACCGACCACAGACAGGCTTGGCCCATTTTCAGCAATATTACCATCTAGCATTTCATTAACGATATTGACTGTAGATGGATCGCTAACGCCATTTTCAGAGTCGACTGCCACATATCCAAAGCTGTCTTCGGCAGGTACACCTTCTACATAACGTAACTCCCAGTTCCCTTCATTTTTCGTAGAAAAATCTAACTGAGTAATGACCGAACCTTCAGGAAGAGCTAGATCTTTCCCATAACCAACGCTTGTTTCTTGGAATAGCATGAAGTTGCCTTCAGGCTTCAAAAACTCGAACGTTTGAGTCTGTTGGACATTATTTGAATCTAAGTATGTAACCGTAATAAGTGCTGCGTTGTCATCACCGTAATCAAACAATCCACCTAATCCATCTAAGCCAAGGTTTACGCTGCCCACAGGATTATTAGACAAATCGATCGTAATCGTTTCACCTTTCTCAATACCCTGCCCATCATTGTCAGCGATACCATTGCCGATGTGTGACACCTGGCGGTTGTACTGCGCAAGCTCACCGCTATCAGAAGAAATGGTGATAGAAGCTCCATTTGCTAAATGCTCAGTACGGGAATGTGATGAACCACCATCCTCACTTAATCCCCAGTTATTGAAATCTGTTGTAGATTCCGAGCCATTAGGCGTATTTGGACGATCTTTGATACCTAATAAGAAGCCAACATTATCAGCTTCATAGTAAAGGCTGTCTTTGTCATAAAGCGTATCGCTTACTTCTTTAATTTCGTGCAACTCACCATCACTATCTTTAAAGAACAACGTACCTGAGGTTGGCAGTTCAGTAATTCGGACATGTAGATCGTTGCCTTTTAAGTCGTCTTCAACATCCGCGATATGATCTTGAGAGTCACCGCGACCCAGAGGCTTCGTATCGGTATCAAACACAACGTGCGTAAGCTGATCATCGGCCACATGCGTAAAGTCCTCACTGTCAGGCTTGTCATTGACTGGCGTCACATCGACGTTCACCGTGGTGGACTCACTGACGCCACCGGACGTAACGATGTAGATAAAGCTGTCTGTCCCGTGGTAGTTGTCGTTTGGCGTGTAGGTTACACTGCCATCCGGGTTGACCGAGACCGTGCCGTTAGCTGGTCCGTTATTGGTATCCAGCGACACCACTTTGTCGTCGCCTTCGAACGTGTCGTTATCTAAGACCTTAATGATGGTTGGCGTATCTTCCACAACCGTCGCGTTGTCTGCCACGATGTCTGCCACAGGCGCTACTGTGAAGTTCACCGTTTGACTAACGCTTTCACCGCTTGGATCGGTGGCGGTAAAGGTTAGGGTTTCTGAGCCGTTCCAGTCCGCAGTTGGGCTAATGGTCGCGATGCCATTTTCAATCGACACCAACACGTTGCTGTTGCCGGACACTGAGAAGTTCAGTGCGGAGTCGCTGTCTTTAAATGCGTCGTTTAAATCAATCGTGTAGATCGTAAAATCTTCTGCTAACACTTGATCTGAAATGACATTATCGACTGTTGGTGCATCGTTAACGCGATTCACAATCAAACTATCACTGTCGCTAACCGTTGGATTAACACCATCCGATACTGATGCGCTGATCGTTAGGTCTTTAAGGTTGAGTTCGTCGTTGTTAACCGCGTCAACACCCGCTTGAGTCAGTTTGACTTCATCGCCAACTAGCGCAAAGTAGCCGTTTGAGTTGTTTTCTAAAGAAACGGTTAATTGCTCTTCTGGCGTGTCGATATCAGCGACTTCCAACGTTGCCACTACCGTATCGGTATTCACTGCATCTTCAGTGATACTTTCTACAGCATCGACCTTGATCGTTGGCGCATCGTTTACTGGGTTAACGGTAACAGCTACTTTCGCTTGGTCAGTCAGCGAACCATCAGTGATGGTGTAAGTGATTTCGGCGTCACCATGGAAGTTCTCAGCCGGTGTGAAGACCAGTTTGCCATCAACGATCTCAACTGTGCCTTGTGTTTCAGGTACGGAAGCCGATTCAATCGACAGCTTATCACCATCAATATCGGTGTCGTTTGGCAGGACATCAATCGTCACTGGCGTGTCTTCGTCAGTAACGGCATTGTCATTGGTCGCCACTGGCGCATCGTTCACTGGCGTCACATCGACGTTCACCGTGGTGGACTCTGACACCCCACCTGACGTAACGATGTAGGTGAAGCTGTCTGTGCCGTGGAAGTTGTCGTTTGGCGTGTAAGTGACGCTGCCATCCGGGTTGACCGAGACCGTGCCGTTAGCTGGACCGTTATTGGTATCCAGCGACACCACTTTGTCGTCGCCTTCGAACGTGTCGTTCTCTAAGACCTTAATGATGGTTGGCGTATCTTCCACAACCGTCGCTTTATCTGCCACGATATCCGCCACTGGCGCTACTGTGAAGTTCACCGTTTGGCTAACGCTCTCGCCGCTTGGATCGGTAGCCGTAAACGTCAGCGCTTCTGAGCCGTTCCAGTCTGCCGTTGGAGTGAACGTAGCAATCCCATTGACGATCGCCACTTGAATGTTGCTGTTGCCAGAGATGCTAAACGTTAACTCGCCATCCACGTTATCCACATCGCTGAAAGCGGTATTCAGATTGATGCTGTATGGCGTAAAATCTTCCGCCAAGGTTTGGTCTGCAATGCTACTTTCAACCACAGGCGTGTCGTTCACCGCATTCACGGTGACGTTGACCGTCGCTTGGTCAGTCAGTGCACCATCGGTAACGGTGTAAGTGATTTCAGCGTCACCATGGAAGTTCTCAGCCGGTGTGAACACCAACTTGCCGTCAACAATTTCAACTGTCCCTTGGTCACTCGGCACAGACGCCGAATCAATACGTAATGTATCACCATCGATGTCAGTATCGTTTGGCAAGACATCAATCGTAACAGCGGTATCTTCTTGTGTTGTTGCCGCGTCATCGCTTGCCACTGGCGCGTCATTCACTGGCGTCACATCGACGTTCACTGTGGTGGACTCCGATACCCCACCCGAGGTAACGATGTAGGTAAAACTGTCTGCCCCGTGATAGTTGTCGTTTGGCGTGTAAGTGACGCTGCCATCCGGGTTGACCGAGACCGTGCCGTTAGCTGGACCGTTATTGGTATCGAGCGACACCACTTTGTCGTCGCCTTCGAACGTGTCGTTATCCAAGACCTTAATGATGGTTGGTGTGTCTTCCACAACCGTCGCGCGGTCAGATTCAATATCTGCCACAGGCGCCACTGTGAAGTTCACCGTTTGGCTAACGCTTTCACCGCTTGGATCGGTGGCGGTAAAGGTTAGGGTTTCTGAGCCATTCCAGTCTGCGGTTGGAGTGAACGTAGCAATCCCATTGACGATCGCCACTTGAATGTTGCTGTTGCCAGAGATGCTAAACGTTAACTCGCCATCCACGTTATCCACATCGCTGAAAGCGGTATTCAGATTGATGCTGTATGGCGTAAAATCTTCCGCCAAGGTTTGGTCTGCAATGCTACTTTCAACCACAGGCGTGTCGTTCACCGCATTCACGGTGACGTTGACCGTTGCTTGGTCAGTCAGTGCACCATCAGTAATCGTGTAAGTAATTTCAGCGTCACCATGGAAGTTCTCAGCCGGTGTGAACACCAACTTGCCGTCAACAATTTCAACTGTACCTTGGTCACTCGGCACAGACGCCGAATCAATACGTAATGTATCACCATCGATGTCAGTATCGTTTGGCAAGACATCAATCGTAACAGCGGTATCTTCTTGTGTTGTTGCCGCGTCATCGCTTGCCACTGGCGCGTCATTCACTGGCGTCACATCGACGTTCACTGTGGTGGACTCCGATACCCCACCCGAGGTAACGATGTAGGTAAAACTGTCTGCCCCGTGATAGTTGTCGTTTGGCGTGTAAGTGACACTGCCGTCCGGGTTGACCGAGACCGTGCCGTTAGCTGGGCCGTTATTGGTATCCAGCGACACCACTTTATCGTTGCTTTCGAACGTGTCGTTACCTAAGACCTTGATGATGGTTGGCGTGTCTTCCACGACCGTTGCTTTATCTGCCACGATGTCCGCCACAGGCGCTACTGTGAAGTTCACCGTTTGGCTGACGCTCTCGCCGCTTGGATCGGTAGCCGTAAAGGTCAATGCTTCTGAGCCGTTCCAGTCCGCGGTTGGAGTGAACGTAGCAATGCCATTGACGATCGCCACTTGAATGTTGCTGTTGCCGGAGATGCTAAACGTTAACTCGCCATCCACGTTATCCACATCGCTGAAAGCGGTATTCAGATTGATGCTGTATGGCGTAAAATCTTCCGCCAAGGTTTGGTCTGCAATGCTACTTTCAACCACAGGCGTGTCGTTCACCGCATTCACGGTGACGTTGACCGTTGCTTGGTCAGTCAGTGCACCATCAGTAATCGTGTAAGTAATTTCAGCGTCACCATGGAAGTTCTCAGCCGGTGTGAACACCAACTTGCCGTCAACAATTTCAACTGTACCTTGGTCACTCGGCACAGACGCCGAATCAATGCTTAACGTATCACCATCGATGTCAGTATCGTTTGGTAGGACATCAATCGTCACTGGCGTGTCTTCGTCAGTGACAGCGGTATCATCTTTTGCCACTGGCGCGTCATTCACTGGCGTCACATCGACGTTCACCGTGGTGAATTCCGATACCCCACCTGAGGTAACGATGTACGTGAAGCTGTCTGTACCGTGGAAGTTGTCGTTTGGCGTGTAAGTGACGCTGCCGTCCGGGTTGACCGAGACCGTGCCGTTGGCTGGACCGTTATTGCTATCGAGCGACACCACTTTGTCGTCGCCTTCGAACGTGTCGTTACCTAAAACCTTGATGATGGTTGGTGTGTCTTCCACAACCGTCGCGCGGTCAGATTCAATATCTGCCACAGGCGCCACTGTGAAGTTCACCGTTTGGCTAACGCTTTCACCGCTTGGATCGGTGGCGGTAAAGGTTAGGGTTTCTGAGCCGTTCCAGTCTGCGGTTGGAGTGAACGTAGCAATCCCATTGACGATCGCCACTTGAATGTTGCTATTACCAGAAACGCTAAACGTTAACTCACCATCGGCGTTATCCACATCGCTGAAAGCGGTATTCAGATCGATGCTGTATGGCGTAAAATCTTCCGCCAAGGTTTGGTCTGCAATGTTGCTTTCAACCACAGGCGTGTCGTTCACCGCATTCACGGTGACGTTGACCGTTGCTTGGTCAGTCAGTGCACCATCAGTCACGGTGTAAGTGATTTCAGCGTCACCATGGAAGTTCTCAGCCGGTGTGAAGACCAGTTTGCCATCAACGATCTCAACTGTACCTTGTGTTTCAGGTACGGAAGCCGATTCAATCGACAGCTTATCGCCATCGATGTCAGTGTCGTTTGGCAGAGCATCAATCGTGACAGCGGTATCTTCTTGTGTTGTTGCCGCGTCATCTTTTGCCACTGGCGCATCGTTCACTGGCGTCACATCGACGTTCACCGTGGTGGACTCTGATACCCCACCTGAGGTGACGATGTAGGTGAAGCTGTCTGTGCCGTGGAAGTTGTCGTTTGGCGTGTAAGTCACGCTGCCGTCCGGGTTGACCGAGACCGTGCCGTTAGCTGGACCGTTATTGGTATCCAACGACACCACTTTGTCGCTGCCTTCGAACGTGTCGTTACCTAAGACCTTGATGATGGTCGACGTGTCTTCCACAACCGTCGCGTTGTCTGCCACGATGTCCGCCACAGGGGCAACTGTGAAGTTCACCGTTTGGCTAACGCTTTCGCCGCTTGGATCGGTAGCCGTAAAGGTTAGGATTTCTGAGCCGTTCCAGTTTGCGGTTGGAGTGAACGTAGCAATGCCGTTGACGATCGCCACTTGAATGTTGCTGTTGCCAGAAACGCTGAAGCTCAGCTCGCCATCCACGTTATCCACATCGCTGAACGCGGTATTTAGATCGATGCTGTATGGCGTAAAGTCTTCTGCCAAGGTTTGGTCTGCAATGTTGCTTTCAACCACAGGCGTGTCGTTCACCGCATTCACGGTGACATTGACCGTCGCTTGGTCAGTCAGCGCACCATCGGTGATGGTGTAAGTGATTTCAGCGTCGCCATGGAAGTTCTCGGTCGGTGTGAACACCAATTTGCCATCAACAATCTCGACTGTCCCTTGCTCACTCGGCACAGACGCCGAATCAATGCTTAACGTATCACCATCGATGTCAGTATCGTTTGGTAGGACATCAATCGTCACTGGCGTGTCTTCGTCAGTAACAGCGGTATCATCTTTTGCCACTGGCGCATCGTTCACTGGTGTGACATCGACGTTCACCGTGGTGGACTCTGATACCCCACCGGACGTAACGATGTAGGTAAAGCTGTCTACCCCGTGGAAGTTGTCGTTTGGCGTGTAAGTGACGCTGCCATCCGGGTTGACCGAGACCGTGCCGTTAGCTGGACCGTTGTTGGTATCCAGCGACACCACTTTGTCGTCGCCTTCGAACGTGTCGTTCTCTAAGACCTTAATGATGGTCGGCGTGTCTTCCACAACCGTCGCTTTATCTGCCACGATGTCCGCCACAGGCGCTACTGTGAAGTTCACCGTTTGGCTAACGCTCTCGCCGCTTGGATCGGTGGCAGTAAACGTCAGCGCTTCTGAGCCGTTCCAGTCCGCAGTTGGGCTAATGGTCGCAATGCCATTTTCAATCGACACCAACACGTTGTTGTTGCCGGACACTGAGAAGTTCAGTGCGGAGTCGCTGTCTTTAAATGCGTCGTTTAAATCAATCGTGTAGATCGTAAAATCTTCTGCTAACACTTGATCTGAAATGACATTATCGACTGTTGGTGCATCGTTAACGCGATTCACAATCAAACTATCACTGTCGCTAACCGTTGGATTAACACCATCCGATACTGATGCGCTGATCGTTAGGTCTTTAAGGTTGAGTTCGTCGTTGTTAACCGCGTCAACACCCGCTTGAGTCAGTTTGACTTCATCGCCAACTAACGCAAAGTAGCCGTTTGAGTTGTTTTCTAAAGAAACGGTTAATTGCTCTTCTGGCGTATCGGTATCAGCGACTTCCAACGTTGCCACTACCGTATCGGTACTCACTGCGTCTTCAGTGATACTTTCTACAGCATCGACCTTGATCGTTGGCGCATCGTTCACTGGATTAACGGTAACGGCTACTTTCGCTTGGTCAGTCAGCGAGCCATCGGTGATGGTGTAAGTGATTTCGGCATCACCATTGAAGTTCTCGGCCGGTGTGAACACCAACTTGCCGTCAACAATTTCAACCTTACCTTGTGCTTCAGGTACAGACGCTGATTGGATAGACAGCGTATCGCCATCGATGTCAGTATCGTTTGGTAGGACATCAATCGTGACTGGCGTGTCTTCGTCAGTAATCGCCGTGTCATTGGTCGCCACTGGCGCATCGTTCACTGGCGTCACATCGACGTTCACCGTGGTGGACTCCGATACCCCACCCGATGTAACGATGTAGGTGAAGCTGTCTGCCCCGTGGTAGTTGTCGTTTGGCGTGTAGGTCACGCTGCCGTCCGGGTTGACCGAGACCGTGCCATTGGCTGGGCCGTTATTGGTATCCAGCGACACCACTTTGTCGTCGCCTTCGAACGTGTCGTTACCTAAAACCTTAATGATGGTTGGTGTGTCTTCCACAACCGTCGCGCGGTCAGATTCAATATCTGCCACAGGCGCAACCGTAAAGTTCACCGTTTGGCTAACGCTTTCGCCGCTTGGATCGGTAGCAGTAAAGGTCAGCGCTTCTGAGCCGTTCCAGTCTGCCGTTGGAGTGAACGTAGCAATCCCATTGACGATCGCCACTTGAATGTTGCTGTTGCCAGAGATGCTAAACGTTAACTCGCCATCCACGTTATCCACATCGCTGAAAGCGGTATTCAGATTGATGCTGTATGGCGTAAAATCTTCCGCCAAGGTTTGGTCTGCAATGCTACTTTCAACCACAGGCGTGTCGTTCACCGCATTCACGGTGACGTTGACCGTTGCTTGGTCAGTCAGTGCACCATCAGTAATCGTGTAAGTAATTTCAGCGTCACCATGGAAGTTCTCAGCTGGCGTGAACACCAATTTACCATCAACAATCTCAACTGTGCCTTGCGCTTCAGGTACGGACGCCGATTGGATAGACAGCGTATCACCATCAATATCAGTGTCGTTTGGCAGGACATCAATCGTCACTGGCGTGTCTTCGTCAGTAACGGCATTGTCATTGGTCGCCACTGGCGCATCGTTCACTGGCGTCACATCGACGTTCACCGTGGTGGACTCTGACACCCCACCTGACGTAACGATGTAGGTGAAGCTGTCTGTGCCGTGGAAGTTGTCGTTTGGCGTGTAAGTGACGCTGCCATCCGGGTTGACCGAGACCGTGCCGTTAGCTGGACCGTTATTGGTATCCAGCGACACCACTTTGTCGTCGCCTTCGAACGTGTCGTTATCTAAGACCTTAATGATGGTTGGCGTATCTTCCACAACCGTCGCTTTATCTGCCACGATGTCCGCCACAGGCGCAACTGTTAAGTTCACCGTTTGTCTGACGCTTTCACCGCTTGGATCGGTAGCCGTAAAGGTCAATGCTTCTGAGCCGTTCCAGTCTGCGGTTGGAGTGAACGTAGCAATGCCATTTTCAATCGACACCAACACGTTGCTGTTGCCAGAAACGCTGAAGGTCAGATCGCCATCCACGTTATCCACATCGCTGAAAGCGGTATTTAGATCGATGCTGTATGGCGTGAAATCTTCCGCCAAGGTTTGGTCTGCGATGCTGCTTTCAACCACAGGCGTGTCGTTCACCGCATTTACGGTGACATTGACCGTCGCTTGGTCAGTCAGTGCACCATCGGTCACGGTGTAAGAGATTTCGGCATCACCATGGAAGTTCTCGGCCGGTGTGAATACCAGTTTGCCGTCAACAATCTCGACTGTCCCTTGGTCACTCGGCACAGATGCCGAGTCAATCGACAGCGTATCGCCATCAATATCGGTGTCGTTTGGCAGGACATCAATCGTCACTGGCGTGTCTTCGTCAGTGACAGCGGTATCATCGTTTGCCACTGGCGCATCGTTCACTGGCGTGACATCGACGTTCACCGTGGTGGACTCCGATACCCCACCGGAGGTGACGATGTAGGTAAAGCTGTCTGTACCGTGGTAGTTGTCGTTTGGCGTGTAGGTTACGCTGCCGTCCGGGTTGACCGAGACCGTGCCGTTCGCTGGACCGTTATTGGTATCCAGCGACACCACTTTGTCGTCGCCTTCGAACGTGTCGTTACCTAAGACCTTAATGATGGTTGGCGTGTCTTCCACAACCGTCGCTTTATCTGCCACGATATCCGCCACTGGCGCTACTATGAAGTTCACCGTTTGGCTAACGCTCTCGCCGCTTGGATCGGTGGCCGTAAAGGTTAACGCTTCTGAGCCGTTCCAGTCTGCGGTTGGAGTGAACGTAGCAATACCGTTGACGATCGCCACTTGAATGTTGCTATTACCAGAGACGCTAAACGTTAACTCACCATCCACATTATCCACATCGCTGAAAGCGGTATTTAGATCGATGCTGTATGGCGTGAAATCTTCCGCCAAGGTTTGGTCTGCAATGCTACTTTCAACCACAGGCGTGTCGTTCACCGCATTCACGGTGACGTTGACCGTTGCTTGGTCAGTCAGCGAGCCATCGGTAACGGTGTAAGTGATTTCGGCGTCACCATGGAAGTTCTCAGCTGGCGTGAACACCAATTTGCCATCAACGATCTCAACTGTACCTTGTGTTTCAGGTACGGACGCCGATTCAATCGACAGCGTATCGCCATCAATATCGGTATCGTTTGGCAGGACATCAATCGTCACTGGCGTGTCTTCGTCAGTAACGGCATTGTCATTGGTCGCCACTGGCGCGTCATTCACTGGCGTCACATCGATGTTCACCATGGTGGACTCCGATACCCCACCGGAGGTAACGATGTAGGTAAAGCTGTCTGCACCGTGGTAGTTGTCGTTTGGCGTGTAGGTTACGCTACCATCCGGGTTGACCGAGACCGTGCCGTTGGCTGGACCGTTATTGGTATCCAGCGACACCACTTTGTCGTCGCCTTCGAACGTGTCGTTACCTAAGACCTTGATGATGGTTGGCGTGTCTTCCACAACCGTCGCTTTATCTGCCACGATATCCGCCACTGGCGCAACCGTAAAGTTCACCGTTTGGCTAACGCTTTCGCCGCTTAGATCGGTGGCCGTAAAGGTTAACGCTTCTGAGCCGTTCCAGTCTGCGGTTGGAGTGAACGTAGCAATACCGTTGACGATCGCCACTTGAATGTTGCTATTACCAGAGACGCTAAACGTTAACTCACCATCCACATTATCCACATCGCTGAAAGCGGTATTTAGATCGATGCTGTATGGCGTGAAATCTTCCGCCAAGGTTTGGTCTGCAATGCTACTTTCAACCACAGGCGTGTCGTTCACCGCATTCACGGTGACGTTGACCGTCGCTTGGTCAGTCAGCGAGCCATCGGTAACGGTGTAAGTGATTTCAGCATCACCATGGAAGTTCTCGGCCGGTATGAAGACCAATTTACCATCAACAATCTCGACTGTGCCTTGCGCTTCAGGTACGGACGCTGATTGGATAGACAGCGTATCGCCATCAATGTCAGTATCGTTTGGTAGGACATCAATCGTTACTGAGCTATCTTCCTCTGTAATTGTTGTATCATTAGAGGCAATAGGCGCATCGTTAACTGAGTTTACTGTTACCGAAACTTGAGCTTCATCCTCTAACTCACCATCTGAGATGGTGTAGCTAATCGTTGCATTACCGTTGAAATTTTCAGCCGGAGTGAAAACAAGCTTACCATCGATAATCTCAACGATACCTTGCTCTTCTGGTACAGAAGCAGAGGTAATGATTAAATCATCACCTTCAATATCACTGTCGTTAGCGAGCACATCAATTACAACCTGGGAATCCTCGTCAGTTTGAATCGCATCATTAGTTGCTATTGGCGCGTCATTAACAGGCGTAATATCTAAGTTAGCAGTGCCATTAATAACACCGCCATCGTTATCAATAATGTCATAGGAGAATGACACTTCAGTGTCATCGTCAGCCTCTGGAATGTAAGTCCAAGATCCATCGCTGTTATCAATTAAGGTGCCATTCCCACTCTCAATAGTGACGTTTGTAATGACAAGAGTATCGGCATCATCAATATTGACGTTCGATAGTAATTCATCAGTAGTTATCGTGATTGGATCGCTATCTTCCTCAACAGCGCTTAATGTCACTGGAGAATTAGTAAGTGGCTTACTTGAGCCATCCCCACTTGTCTCGATACCTGTTGTGAAGAAGTCATTTAAGGTCAACGCTTGAGTTTCAGATAAGCCGAGGGATTCTAAGCCAATAGTTTCAAAGTTTGTTGAGGCTAGCACTTCAGTACCATCTCGTACAATCGTGGCACTATTTTGCAAACTGGAGCCACTATTTTCACCCGCTGCAGGTGCGAGTTCTTCATCAATAGCAGAAGGGTCTTGACCTTGCTCAATAGCACTAATAATCTGTGCTACATCGTCTGAAATATCTTTTAAACCTTGCTCTTGAGCAAGCTGAATTTTCAGGTCTTGAGGCGCAGCATCTGTCATTGCCACTATCACTTCACCTGGTAGAGGCTGCTGTCCTTCTGCAAGGACTCTCAGCTGCCCATCCAAACCTATTACGACGACTTGATTACCGAGTGGCACTAATGCTGTACGATCCATATAAACCTTAACCCTAAATAACTGTCAAGTTTTTGACTAACAATACTAATTTGCTATATATTGCCCGAATATATAGTGCAATAACAGCAATTTGATGCTCAATAAAGTAATTATGTGTCATACATCAATAAGAATCCAGATGCATAAGTGTTTTATTTTATTAAAATCTGGACACACGTTCCTAGCTATTACCTCCATCTTTAATTTGAGATCTTAATTCAAGTTTTAGGCAGATTTAGTAGGTTGATTTATCAAAATTGAAACAAATGAACAGCGAATCAACAGGTTACTTCATCGCATATTAATGTTATTGTGCGCTAAATTATTGACGCCCTTATAAGTATTCCACTTATAAGCCCTATCACCTCGAGAATTTTTACCATTATCTAGGAGAATCACAGTGAAGTGGACTCGTGCCAACGCCTTTTGTATTGGTATGTTCACCGCTAGTCATGCGTTTGGGCAAACGCTAGAGCAAGCGGTTGAAAACACATTAAAAACCAATCCTGACATCAAAAGTGCGTTCAATGAATTCGTTAGCAAGCAGTATGTGAATGAAGCATCTGGTGGTGCTTACCTCCCATCCGTAGACTTAGATGCCGGTATCGGTTACGAAGGAATCAAACCTGCAGAGTCAGGGCGAGATTCAACCGATCTAACAAGAAAAGAAGCCACCGTGACACTAACCCAGCTAATATGGGATGGCTCAGCGACACTTAATGATATGGATCGAACAGCAGCTGATGCTGAATCGGTCCGTTATCAACTTCTAGCTGATGCCCAAGACACCGCTCTAGAGGTCGCGAAAGTTTATTTAGACTCAGTAAAAGCTTATGAAATTCTGACACTTTCCGAGAATAACTTGAAAGTGCATAAGAAGATCTATGAAGACATTAAAAAGCGAGTTAACTCAGGTATCGGTTCTACAGCAGACCTAACCCAGGTAGAGGCTCGTTTAGCAAAGGCTCACGGTAACTTGGTGGCAGCTCAGAACAACTTATATGACAGCCACACCACCTTTACACGCCTTGTCGGACAGTCACCACAAGGATTGATTTTCCCAAGAGCGGACCAAAACTTTATTCCCTACACCATCGATGAAGCGATTGACTTGGCATTCGAGTCACATCCAGTAATCAAAATTTCGGTAGCTGATGTGGACTCTGCAAAGTTCCAATACAAGCAATCTAAGGGAACTTACTACCCAACGATATCGGTAGAAGCGGCTCAAACATGGCGTGATGATGCAAGCGGTATCGAAGGAAGCAGCGAAGAGACAACGGCAATGTTACGTATGCGTTATAACCTCTTTAACGGTGGTAGTGACGTAGCCAACGCTGAAAGTTTTGCCTACCAACTAAATAAAGCAAAAGACCTAAGAGAACGTGCATACCGCCAAGTAGAAGAAGGCCTTCGTCTATCTTGGAGTGCGTTAGATTTAACACTTCAACAAAAAGAGTTCCTAGCGGATCACGTAGATTCGGCCTCTGAAACTGTCATCGCCTACGAAAAGCAGTATCGCATTGGAAAACGCACTCTGCTGGACTTGTTAAATACTGAAAACGAACTTTTTGAAGCGAGAAAGAACTACTTAGATGCTCGATACTCAGAGCAGTACGCCAAGTACCGCGTTATGAACGCGACTGGCCAATTGTTAAATGCCTTGCGTGTCGATGTACCTACAGAATGGAATGAAAAGGTGGAGTACTGATCATGAAACCAGTGAAGATTCTATTTGCATTGGGTATGCTCGCCATCACTCAACACGTTGTTGCTGAAGACGAATATGAGTATCGTCCTGTACCAAATGCAGAACAAATAGCAGATTTGCAAGATGACGATAACGATGGTGTCATCAATGCTCGAGATATGTGCCCAGGTACACCTGAAGGCTCAGAGGTCGACAACGACGGCTGTGGAGAATACATTAAAGCATCAGATAACATGCAAGTGCGGATACTTTTTGCTAACGACTCTGATGAGATCAATCCAGTCTTCAGAAGACAAGTCCGAGAGCTTTCCGACTTTTTAAAAGAGTACCCTACTACTTCGATAGAGCTGCACGGCTATGCTAGTAAAGTTGGTGGTTCAAAGCATAACCAAGATCTTTCTGAAAGACGAGCACGCAATGTCCGTGAAGCCCTACTAAGCTACGACATCGAACCGAGTAGAGTCCGCATTGTTGGTTTTGGTGACACTCACTTAGCACAGCAAGGGACCGATGAAGTCAGCCATGCTTTAAATCGTCGAGTAACCGCATCAGTCGTTGGTTACAAAGGCGAGATAAAGAGAGAGTGGACAATATTCACAACTCTTCCAGAAAGGTAAAGTACCTGTTTTTGTTTGCTCTGCAAGCACAAAGCAAACAAAAACGAGTGAATACTTAACCTCAGAAAAGGAGCTTCGGCTCCTTTATTTTTACTCATTTCGACAACCGTATTATGCTTTAGGAACCGGCACTTTAGTGTTACTCTAGCCACGTCATAACAACGAGAGTTTTGAAATGAGCAAACTTACATCAGATATCCAAGCGAACCTTGACCTTTTTGTTGCAGAAACGAAAGAAAACCAATTGGTTTGGGGTTTACGCAATGAAGAAGGTTGGCTATCTTGCGATTCAACTGAATTCGAAAACAGCGAAGTCATGCCTTTCTGGTCTTCTAAAGAAGATGCAGAAGCACATAATGTTGAAGAATGGGCAGATTTTACTGTACTAGAAATCCCATTAGATATCTTTGTTGAAGATTGGCTTTTGACTCTTGCTGAAGATGGTGTTCTTGTTGGAACTAACTGGAACGATCAGTTAGAAGGCAAAGAAATGGAGCCTCAAGATCTAGCAAAGCTTTACATTGATTAAAGATTTCTGACCTCAACTTTATGTTGAGGTCTTTCTTTTTATGCCTCTTCTTTCAATATCTCGACCAAGTGCATAGTTTCACTACTCTTTTTCTTAGTACACCCAACTTAATCACAACGCTGATGCGTTAAAAGCGCTATGATAACTCAACTTTAAAGGCACCTTAAATTAAAGGCTCGTTTAAACATGCGCGTGCTCTATCCCTTGCTTGCGTCACTTTTGCTCACTCCAGTATATGCAAGCGACACTCAAGATATTGAACCAAACCAAAATATCACACAGTGGCACTCTGTCTACCAAACCACACTACGAAGCAACCCTGAGTCGGCATTGAGCATGCTTCAAGATCGCTACCATACAGCGAAATCGGACAGCGAAAAGCTCTACGTAAGTGGATTGATTTATGAATATATGTCAAACATAAATCAGCCTTACTACGGCAGCAGTCAAGTCTTAGACAACCCTTTTTCTCAATTAGAATCAGAATATATTCTTGCCTTAAATGAACGTAAGCATGGTAGTTACGAGGCCTCAGTAGATAGCTTTTCTTCTTTGCGACAGACAATGAAGAAAATATCCGATTCCGAAGGCAAGGCTCTGATGAACTATCAACTTTGTTATACGCTGAATCAACAAGGTCGTTATCACAAAGCAAACTTTTATTGCTCATCCTTAGAGAGCCACTTAAATCATAAGCATCAAGAAAACTTCCCTGTTGATCTTGCTTTGCGCGTGGTAGCAAATAACTACAATTACCGCGGTGACTATGAAAAAGCCTTAAGTTTGTATCGACAGTTGATGGCCAACATGTCGACGCAAAGCGATCCTTCAGGGATTTACAATGACGTCGGCAATTTACTTGCAGAGCTGGGGCAATTTGAACAATCAGAGCAATATCTCATTCAAGCCTTACTGGTTCGCCAAGATGAAGGGACACCTCTTGAAGTTGCGCAAGTCGAACATAGTCTAGGAGCGATGTACAGAAAATCCAAAGAACTCGATAAGTCCATCAGCCACTACAAAAATGCATTAACGATTCTCGAACAACTTCATTACCCATACGGGCAAGGGTTGACCTATTTAGGGTTATCTGCTGCTTTGGCCGATTCTGGGCAATTGGATACCGCGGTAGATTACATTGGAAGAGCATTAAACATTGCCCAAACTTATGAGAATACGCACCTTGAAACAGAGGGTCATTTGGCTGCTGGATTGGCATATTTAAAGAACCATACACCCGAAAAATCGATTGAACACACTACAATAGCGTTAAGATTAGCGGTAAAAAACGCTAGGCCCTTATTGCAAGCGCAAGCCCAATTACTCCTCTCAAAAGCATACCAAGCTCAAAATGATTACAAAAAGGCGCTGGAGCATCACAAGGCCTACTCGACGATTGAACTAACGAACCGAGACGCGAGTAATATCAAGGCGTTAGAGGCACTAGATCTCACTAAAAAAGAGTATGAATATGATCTACAAGTCGCGCAGTTGAACAACGAAACTCTTCTAAGTCAGTACCAGTTTGAAAAACTCACAGACCAACAACGCACTTATAATTTTGTTGTTTTCTGTTTATTGGTTCTCCTCGCTCTGGCATTGATGGTTCAGCGACAAACACGCTTAAAAGCCAAAATAGACAGCTTAACGTGTGCATTAAACAGAGCGGCAATTATAGAGACGATTAAAAGCCAAACCTCCAAAGCTGAAGGAGACTTCCGCTACGTTCTAGCATTAATCGATCTAGATGACTTTAAGGCGATTAATGATCAGTATGGTCATCCGACTGGCGACTTAGTACTACAACAGGTATGCAAAGCGCTTAAAGCTAAACTTAATAAGGGAGATTACTTGGGTCGTTTAGGTGGAGAAGAGTTTATCTTGCTATTGAAAAACGTCGATGAGATTGACGTTCCCTTTAGAATACAAAGTCTGCATAAAACAATTTCAGAAAAGAGTGTACATTCGCTTAATAACCATCAATTGAATATATCTGCGAGTCTGGCCTATCTATCAACCTCAATGCCACTCACCAACTTTGATGAGCTCTATTCGATATTAGACCAAGCGTTATACAATGCTAAGAAGCAAGGAAAAAACTCCCTTGTGGACGCATACAACGAGCCGATCAGTTTAAGTGCTGAGTATATTCTCTAATAAAACCAAACCACCAGCGTAGTGGTTTGTTATAGGTGGAAGCATCAGTAAGCCATTCATATGCAACACCATCATCAAGGAGTCTTTGTGCCCAAGGCAAGAAAAAACATTCAGTCTCTAGAGCGAGGTTTTCTAATCCTCGAGTTGCTCTCGATGAGTGAGTCTCCCCTATCATTACAGACGATCAGTAATGCGATCCAGTTAAATAAGACGACTGTTCACGGGTTACTTGCGACTCTACACTCTCTTGGATATGTATCCAAACACAACCATAGCTACAGCCTAGGGTTTAGATGCTATGAACTGTCTAAGCCGATTGAACAAAAAAACGAAGCTATCCGACAACATTTTGTTCCATTGCTGAAAAAAATGGCCCAAATGACTAACAACACTGCTTACCTCGCTGTACAAAGTGGCGCTAAAGAGTACTTGTATATCGATGCTATAGAGCAGGATAACCCTCTTACTATCCGTAGCCCGAGAGGGAAACGAGAAGGACTCACAACATCTGCGATCGGCAAGGTTTTTCTTAGTTTTGATGATGAGCTTCGCCGAACATTGCGCCTTGAAAGCCAAATATCCCCCACGTTAGAAACTGAACTTAATCAGGTTGTATTATCAGGTTACGCACTCGATTTAGAAGAGGCAGAGCCAAACCTCAATTGCTTAGCGATCCCCCTTTACTTGGATGGTAAGGTCGTTGCTGTTGCAGGTGTCAGCGGTGCTGCCTCCGAACTGACGGTCACTAGGCTAAAACACTTTGCCAGCATCTTTCTCAAACTTTAAGATTTGACAATGTCGAATTCTAGGCCATTTTTATACTGTTTTGATTACATGCTTATACGTCGCCTCTAATATGGTCGTTGTTCAACTCAACAACGTAGGAGAAGCGATGTCTACTGTATTAATCACTGGCGCTAACCGTGGCTTAGGCTTGCAATTTGTCCGCCACTACCTTGGAAAAGGTTGGCAAGTTATCGCAACTTGTCGTTCACCAGAAAATGCTAAGCAGCTCAATGAACTAGTAACCCAATCTAATCAACTTCAACTGATGGCTCTAGACGTCACTAACCAACAAGATATCGATCAGTTAGCCACTCGATTAGCGGATCGTCCGCTCGATCATTTAATTCTGAATGCAGGTGTATTAGGCGAAGAGTGTGCAACGCTTGGCGAAATGACCCAGAAAAAATGGCTAGAAGTACTAAACATAAATACCGTCGCACCTGCCCTGCTAATTCAAGCCCTACAAGACAACGTTGCGAAAAGTCAGCACAAAACCATCGTGGGAATCTCAACCCGAGTTGCCGAGTTTAAGCGATAACAGTTCAGGTAACATGTACAGTTATCGAGCATCTAAAGCAGCGCTTAATCAGGTTCTAGTATCAGCAGCACGCAATCTCGAATCGCGAGGAGTAAAAACTGTCGCAGTTCATCCCGGCTGGGTAAAAACCGATATGGGCGGTGAGGACGCAACCTTTTCTGCCGAGGAAAGTGTTGCAGGCATTGTTTCGGTCGCAGAACAGCTAACACTTGAGCAATCCGGAAGCTTCCGCGTATTTGATGGCTCTACAATCGAATGGTAATTGATCTCTAAATGACGTCTCCCGGCCAAATTGAAGGCCGGGAGAATACAGTAAACTAATAGGCCAAAAAGATAAAAGCTCGCACTATCGTCAGACAAGCGAGCCGTTATCGTCTATGGTGTTGTACTACCGTCAAACGCTGAGGAAGTCAGCGATTGCAGAGGTGCCATTTAGACAATGATTTCCCGTGAAACTCACTCAATCATCCCACTCAGGCGCTAGCCCTTCAGGGTTTACTTCGCGGCCATTTCTTTCCAACGCATCTATCTTTGCAATCGCCTCTTCACTGAGATTAAGTTCAAGTGCTTTCAGGTTACTTGCTAAATTCTCTCGTTTAGTTGAAGACGGGATCACCGCGTAACCTTTTGACAAAGCCCAAGCAAGCGCGACTTGAGCTGGCGTGGCCTGATAGTCCTCAGCAATACCTGCAATAGTTGGGTCCCCAAGTACTTTCCCATATGCCAAGGTCATGTAAGACGTTACCTGAATATCGTTTTCCTGCATGAAGCTGACCAACTTACGATTTTGCAAATAAGGGCTAAGCTCGATTTGGTTAGTAACAATATTCTCTTTACCGACCACTTCTATCGCTTGTTGCAACAAGTCAATATTAAAGTTGGAGACGCCAATATTACGGGTTAACCCTTGCGATTTAGCTTCAAGTAATGAAGCCATGTATTCGCTCAAGTTATTGTTATTGCCAGGCCAGTGGATCAAGGTCAAATCCACATAATCTGTATTTAGCTTTTCTAAGCTCTCTTTTAGACTTGGAATGAGTTGTTCCGTGTTCATGTTATCAACCCAGATCTTGGTCGTAATGAATAGCTCATCACGTGCAATACCGGACTGTGTCAATACTTCACCGATTTCTGCCTCATTACCGTAAATCTGTGCAGTATCAATTACGCGGTAACCCACTTCTAACGCATTACGGACTGAATCCTTAACTACTTCACCCTCTAAACGAAACGTGCCGACGCCAAATGATGGTACTTTCATCTAAATCTCCTGAATTATCGATTTTATAGTTGATTCGAAGCAAAACTTTACGCCGCAAGAAACTTTCCGTAAAGTTAACAATACTCAAATCTAATTTGAAATATATTCAACAATGAAAGCTACTCTAGATGAAATGCGCACCTTTATGGCCGTGGTCGATACGGGTTCAATCAGCTCTGCGGCTGAACTGTTATCGATGACCGTCTCGGCGGTGAGTCGATCGGTATCTCGGCTAGAAGCCAAACTCGAAACGACCTTGTTAAATCGCACAACCCGTAAGTTAGATGTTACTAATGAAGGAACGATATACCTCGATAAAGTCAGACATATTGTAGAAGCAGTAGAGAATGCCGAAGCACAACTGAAAAGCCAGAAATATAAGCCTTCTGGCCTCCTACGAATAAACGCAGCTACCCCCTTCTTACTGCACGTACTAACGCCGCACATTGCTAAATATCAGAGCTTGTATCCAGAAGTCGAAATCGATCTCAATTCCAATGAGGAAAATATTAGCCTTTTGGGAACAAAAACCGATATTGCTTTTCGTATCGGTGAGCTACAAAACTCAACCATGCGCGCGATATTTCTTGGTAAAAGTCGGATTCGAATCGTCGCGAGTCCAGAGTATTTAAGACAACATGGTACTCCAACCTCAATAGATCAGTTACTCAATCATAAGCTACTTGGATTCAACAAGCCGGAGTATCTTAAGGAATGGCCGATCATGGATGATAAGAACAAACTTCTGCGTATTATGAGTAGCCTAAGATCTGATAATGGCGAGACGCTAAGATGTTTAGCCTTACATGGTGCGGGGATAGCTTGCCTGTCTGACTTTATGACCTACTCTGACCGACAAGCTGGTCGCTTAGTGGGCGTGCTTAGTGAACACACGCATAATGTCGAACAGCCAGTTCATGCGGTGTATTACAAAAATGCCAGTACCTCACGCCGGATCAGCTCTTTTATTGACTTCATCAAGCAAGAAATCAAGGTAGAGAACCACCAGTTCCTTTAAAGACCACCGCTGTTTGTGGCAAAACACTTTTGTCTTTTAGCCGCTTTTTCTCACAACAAAAATCTCATAGTGTCCTGAATATCAGGGAGGCACCTTGCCTCCTAGTACTCAAAGTAATAGTCAGGCTTCATAATGCATAAAGATTTAAGTAACAGATTCACCATCGGTGTTGAGCTCCCCCTAGATAATGACTGGACCCAAGAAGGCCAGAAAAAACGGCTGCTCCAACGAAAACCGTTCGGCGTACCAGACATGAGTGCACATAAACAGCGTATTATGTTAGCCGATAAGTTAGGCTTTAACGTAGCGTGGGTGAGAGATGTCCCGTTGTACGACCCTAACTTTGGAGACGCGGCACAAATTTATGAACCGTTCAGTTATCTTGGCTATCTCTCTGCGTGCACCGACAACATTCTACTAGGGACAGCAGCGATAGTATTACCGTTAAGACAACCTTGGCTAGTGAAAAAAGCCGCTGCGACCATCAACGAGTTAAGTGGTGACCGCCTGATACTCGGTGTGGCTAGTGGAGACCGTCCTAGTGAATATCCCGTTTTTAACGCCAACTTTGACAGCCGTGGCTCAGCTTTTCGAGAAAGTGTAGAGATTTTGAAAGATACGCAAAATGATAAGCTGGGTAACGATCTACAGTTATTACCCGAGTTTGCTGATATTCCTATCTATGTCGCAGGGTTAGCGCAGCAAAGTCCACAATGGATAGGAGAAAACCTAGACGGCTGGCTCGCCTACCCAGGCACACCTGATGATCATGAACACCGCGTTGCACTTTGGCGCTCCGTAGCGGGAAACAAACCCTACGCCAGCTTTATTCATCTTGATTTAGTCGATAACCCAAATGCACCAGTCGTTCGGCATCATTTTGGTATCCGGGCCGGAGTCAATGGCTTGAGCGATGAGCTAGAAAAAATGCAAGAAGCAGGAGTCAATCACATCGGGTTGCATTTCCGTCGTAATAGCCAACCAATTGAGAAATCAATGGAACAGATCGCTCAGTACGTGTTGCCACGCTTTAACTAAGATCAAATAAAAATATGTGCCACCTTACTAAGGGGTGGCACGCTAGGCTTGGCACTTGGAAAAACAAAAGCTGCAATAACGACAAAACTCTTTTGTTAAAACAACAATAATAGAGTTATTTTAAAGTAAGTCTTGGTTGAATAAAGTCGATGAACGCGGAAATACGTTTAGAGACTGAAGAAGATTTGTAGAAGACAGCATTGACCTGTTCTCGTCCAGTATTTGTGATTTTTTCCGATTCAAACAATGCCACTAACCGTCCAGAATCAAGATCATCTTTCACCATAAAGCCAGATAAACATGCAATGCCGTTCCCTGCCAGCACTAACTGTCTAACCGTTTCACCACTGCTGGATAGGATATCAGGCTCTATCATCTCAAACCCTCGTAATGGCCACTGATTTAACACTTTAGCGCCAGAAAAACCGATCAAGTTATGACTGCGCAAATCGCTCACCGCTTCAGGGAAACCTCGTTTAGATAAATAACCAGGCGTGGCAACGATAAATAGTGGGCTTGTTCCTAAAGGTTTAGCATGCAGTGTTGAATCCGATAATCGTCCAATACGTATCGCCACATCGGTTCTTTTTTCCAATAGATCCACAAAACCCTCATTAGAGGTAAGATCGAGTTGAATATCAGGATAAGCCTCTTTAAATGGCTGAATTAACGGCACGAGTTGATGTAAAACAAATGGGCTAGCGGCATCAACTCTTAAGCGCCCCTTGGGTAATTCACCTCGTGTGATGATCTCTTCTTCAGCTTGCTGTATTTGTAGTAAACCTAAGCGAACCGCTTCAACAAACTGATGCCCTTCCTCAGTAACTTCCACTCTGCGTGTCGTGCGATTCAGCAAGGTTACCCCCAGCTGTGATTCAACTTTACTAACCGCACGAGATACCCTAGCGACTTGAATACCTAGTGCATCAGCAGCGGAAGAAAATCCACCACTATCCACAACTGCCATAAGAATCTCTAATTCATCTGATCGGGTTAACATTTCATCCCCTTTCTTAACTGCGCACTTTCATCATTTATAACAAAAGTATTTTGTAATAAACACCATTTTTCGCAACGAATAACTCTTTAATAATACACGACATGGAAACGGGCTATTCGTTTATCCATTCATATTCAATGATTATAAGAGAGAGTTGTTATGCCTTTAGCTTTACTTGCATTGACGCTGAGCGCCTTTGCTATTGGAACCACGGAGTTTGTAATTGTCGGTCTGATACCGACTATGGCCTCCGACCTCAACGTATCATTACCTTCAGCGGGTCTTTTAGTTAGCCTGTACGCACTTGGTGTTGCGGTTGGTGCTCCCGTTTTAACAGCGCTGACTGGTAACTGGAAAAGAAAGTACGTTCTGCTTTCTGTTATGGCACTGTTTGTTCTTGGCAATCTGTTAGCCTGGCAAGCACCTGGATACAACACACTAGTTACAGCAAGGATACTGACCGGGCTTGCACACGGTGTGTTCTTTTCGATCGGCTCGACTATCGCCACTGGCCTAGTGTCAAAAGAAAAAGCCGCTAGCGCAATTGCTATTATGTTTACCGGTCTGACCGTAGCTCTAGTGACGGGCGTGCCACTTGGCACCTGGATTGGCCAGACATTTGGTTGGCAGGCAACCTTCCTAATCGTCGCGATCCTTGGAATCATCGCACTGATAGGAAGCGCTCTGCTAGTGCCGAGTAATCTGAAACAACCACCAGCAACCAAGCTGTCATCGCAAGTAAAAGTCTTGACTCAGCCTCGTCTACTTTTGGTGTACGCAATCACCGCGCTCGGTTACGGTGGTACGTTCACAGCCTTCACTTACTTGGCTCCTATTTTGGAAGAAGTTTCGGGGTTTGGCTCTAGCGCTATCAGCCTAATTATGTTGGTTTATGGTGTATCAGTCGCATTCGGCAACATCTGGGGCGGAAAGATGGCCGACTCTATGGGGCCAATCAAAGCTCTGACAGCGATTTTCTCGGGCCTAATTGTGGTATTGCTCGTGTTTAGTGTCACAGCATTTAATCCAATTTCTGCAGTAGTGACTATTCTTGTCTGGGGTGCCTTTGCCTTTGGTAACGTTCCAGGACTTCAAGTTTATGTTGTCAAACTAGCAGAGAAATATTCACCTGATGCAGTCGACGTCGCTTCTGGTCTCAACATTGCTGCATTTAACGTAGGTATTGCACTGGGTTCTTGGGGCGGTGGCCTTATCGTGGCCAATGCTGGGCTGATGCACACACCTTGGATTGGCGCGATCGTAGTATTAGGTGCTCTACTACTAACCCGTTTCAGCGGAATGCTAGACAAGCGTGGAGAGCAGCACGCAACGGCACACTGATTCACGTTCCAAATCGATAAAAATCAATTAAATTAGCCCGGCATTACGTCGGGCTTTCAATACAGAGTTCAAATACACCATTGACTGAGGTAGAAAGTTTATTCTACCCTTAGGTAAAACAAACGTTCTACCTGGTGTATCAAATAGTGAAAGAAAAAATCGCAGCAAGCCTAGAAAAAGCATTCAGTCAGTATGGCTTCGCCGAGCCTAGCGTACCCCAACTCAAAAACGCCTGCGAAGTCAGCCTGAGAACCCTGTACAAATACTACCCCTCCAAGGAAGCGATGATTGTTGCAGCTCTCGAGCATCGCCATCAAAGGTATTTGAGTTTTTTGCTCGAAGACGCCCCTGCCAATGGAACACCGGCTGTATTACACCTATTCACTCGCCTCGAGGATTGGATGAAGGAGTTTGCACCGAATGGCTGCATGTCCATCAATGCATTAGCAGCCTATCCAGAAAATCTATCAATTAATCAAGCAGTAAAACAACACAAATTGGCGGTCCGTCAGCTTATGGGCCAACTAAGTCAGCGAGAAGACCTCGCAACCACACTCTTCTTGTTACATGAAGGTCTATCCAACGCATGGCCGGTTCTCGGTCACGCTGCCTTTGCATCCGCTGAACGCACTCTGCTAGAACTAATGAAGGAGAACAATCAATGACCACAATCCCGAAAGTCATGAAAGGCGTCCAACTTATCGGTCATGGTGGGCCAGATATGCTTCGTTACCGCGATGATCTACCTGTGCCAGTCCCCTCGCCTGATGATGTATTGATCCAAGTTGCCGCTGCCGGAGTCAATAACACCGACATCAATACCCGAACAGCATGGTATTCTAAAAATGACGCCAATAGCATGGATGCAAGTTGGTCAGGAGACGCGCTATCTCTCCCTCGAATCCAAGGTGCCGATGTATGCGGTACCATCGTCGCTGTTGGTGAGAATATCTGCCCATCACGAATCGGTCAGCGTGTGCTTATCGAACCATGTATTACGCGCTTCCACAGTCAAGCACTTAGCTCGCCTTGGTACTTCGGTTCAGAATGTGATGGTGGCTTTGCTCAGTTCACTGTTGTTGACAGTAAACATGCATATGCTGTGAATAGTAGTTTATCGGATATCGATTTGGCCTCCTTCCCTTGTTCTTATTCAACTGCCGAGAACATGCTTGTCCGCTCTAATGTCACAGCGAGCGATACCGTACTGATTTCAGGAGCATCCGGTGGTGTTGGCTCTGCCGCAATCCAACTGGCGAAGGCGCGTGGAGCATACGTCATTGCTATCGCCAGCCCAGAAAAGAAAGAACAGATCACGGCATTAGGAGCAAACCAAGTTATCCCTCGCGATGCAAATTTGACGGCGACTCTCGGAGAAAACAGCGTTGACGTAGTGATTGATCTGGTCGCAGGAGAGCAGTGGCCACAATTTCTTCAGGTACTAAAACCAGGATCAAGATACGCTGTTTCCGGCGCCATAGGCGGCCCAATTGTCGAGCTGGATGTAAGAACTCTTTACCTTAAAGACCTAGCGTTATTTGGTTGTACCGTTTTGGCACCAGAAGTATTCGGTAACTTGGTTCGCTATATCGAACAGAACGCAATTCGTCCCTTAGTCGCGGAGTCATTTCCCTTGAACCAGATAGATCAAGCGCAAGAAGTATTTTCACGCAAGCAACATACTGGGAAACTGGTTTTGGAAATCACATAGCTTTTCGATTAACAGCGGCCTATACCAGTCGTTGTAATTTGAGAACACTTTAAGCATCCTAAAAAGTTCTCAATACTTAGAAGATCGCTACGGTTGGCTTAGCTTGTTATCCCTTTTCATCACGCTAAGCCAGCTTGTAAAAATATGCGGTGTTTGCTTCTGAGTTATAAATGTTTAATACCAACATTATCTTACTTCTGGCGTTCATGAACAGAACCGAGATCTGAACGACTTCGGTGTTAAACCTACGATTCTATTAAATATTTTCCTGAACGCGCTCACATCTTGGTAACCCACTCTAAATGATATTGCGTCAAATGTTAGGGTTGTCGACTCAAGTAAATCACAAGCTTTTTGTACTCTTAAGCTTTGTATGTATTGGTTAACATTGAAACCTGTCGCCTTTTTAAAGCGTCGCTGCAATGTCCTTTCTGTTAAACAACTCAACTCTGCAAGCTCTTTATTGCTCAGTTTTCCTTGATAATGATCGTTTATATAGTGCTGTAGTTGAACAATTACCTCATCACCATGTTGGAAGTTTGGAGTAAACTGTTGATAAAAGCGTTGCTCTCTCGGACCAGTATCAATAACCAACATTTTTCCTAACAGGCGCATTACTGCCGGTGACGCAAATAAGGAAACCAGCTCCAAACCTAAATCCACCCATGACATCATACCCCCAGCCGTAATGATCGTTCCTTCGTTAATAAGGATGGCTTCTTGTCTTACGTGGATATCGGGAAACTGACTCGCTAATGAAGGAGCCAAGCCCCAGTGTGTCGTACAAGACTTATTGGTCAACAACTGGGTTTGAGCAAGAATAAAAGTACCGGCGCAGGCGGAGGCTAAAATCGCACCTTTACTATATTGGACATTTAACCAGTCGAGTAGCTCTGGCTCTGGTTCTAAGTAATATTGACCACTGCCGCTGGGCGGAATCATTACCGCTGTTTTCACATCGAAGTGCGTGTTTGGCCAGTGATCCAATATCTCTACTTCAAAGTGCACATCAACGCCCAATTTAGCCGCAGCACGGTTTGCCATCTCGAAGAGTTCGCTTAAACCATATACGGAGGCTTGCGAGCTATCTGGGTAATTAACGAGTGCTATTTTCATTTTCAATTATCTTCAAGTGTCGCTTTTTGACTCTTTTGTGTCATTTTAGACTCTAAAGAAGGTGGCTAAAAGTCTTTATATTATTCGTACCGCAATGATCCTCAATAAAAGGAAAATAAAATGACTCAAAAAGCCCTACTTGTAATTGATTTGCAAAACGACTATTTCCCGGAAGGAAAGTTTCCTTTATGGAATACAGAATCGACTTTAGACAATGTTAAGAGAGCAATAACTAAAGCCAATGAGCAAAACATTCCTGTGATTCATATTCAGCATATTGCCGACCCTGCCATGGGTATTGCCCCATTCTTCAATGAAGGCAGCGACGGTGCCAATATTCACCCAGAAGTTCTTGCTTTAGCGCCGAATTCCGAAATCGTGGTAAAGCACTTCGCAGATAGCTTTGAAGGAACACGTTTAGAAGAAGTATTGGCAAGCAAAAATGTAACGGAGTTACTTGTATGCGGAATGATGACACAAAACTGCGTGACACATACTGCTATCTCAAAATCTGCGGACAAGTATGATGTTTCGATCTTAATGGATAGCTGTACCACGGTCGATGAAATGATTCACAACATTGCACTTCACGCTGTCTCAACGAGAGTTCCCCTCGTAACTATTGAAGATAAGCTGTAATACACGCAAAACCTTTCGCTCACACAATGCGGGCGAAAGGTCACACATATATGCACTTTCATTGATATTTGCTTACTTTGTGTTAAACATTGGTTTCCAAATAGTTACAAGGAAACGTTTATGAAATGGATAGTCGTATTGTTTATTAGCTTATTTTCAGTTTTCAGCCATGCGAAAGAGTGGAAACAAATTCGCTTCACTGTTGAAGGGGCTTACCCTCCATTTAGCTGGACGACAAAAGAGGGAAAGCTAGAAGGGTTTGAAGTCGACCTCGCTAACGCGTTATGCAAAGAGTTAGAAGTAAAGTGCGTTATCTCAAAAATGGATTGGGATGGCATCATCCCTTCTCTCCTTAGTCGCAAGAACGATGCGATTATTGCTGCAATGACAATCACAGAAGAACGAGAAAAGAAAGTCGATTTCACCGTCCCTTATGCAAAAGTACCGACTCGTTTTGTAATGAAAAATGATAGAGAAATCAACATGGATGACGGCAGCCTAAATCGTTTATCTATTGGAGTTCAAAGAGCCACAATTGGTGATAAGTACCTTTCTGCCTTGTATCCAGATATTGATATTCGTCGTTATGGTACGTTCGATGAGGCATTTACTGATCTACTCAATGGACGGTTAGATGCTGTATTTGGCGGCTCAATCGGTTTAAGTGCTGGTTTTCTTGAAACTGCACAAGGTGAAGGCTATCACTTTACTGGACCAGCGTTTACAGAGGAAAAGTGGTTCGGCCGTGGCATTGGCGTAGCAGTGAGAAAACAAGACAAAGAATTAAAAGCATTACTCGATAGCGGAATACAAAAATTGATCCAGAGCGGTAAGCATAAAACCATCGCCAGCAAGTATTTCTCCTATAGTATTTACGAGTAACCTCTTTATCTTTTTATAGCCTGCGCGGTATAGGAAACTTCCCTTTCCCTATATGGCAACAAAAACAAAGCCCTCGAGCAATCGCCCGAGGGTTATTTTTATAAAAAAGCCCAGCTATATAAGTAACCCGCTCCCATGGCCATCGTTAAGATAACGATTAGGAAGGCAGCAATCATCTGGTTCTTAAAAATTGATTTCAACAAAATCACTTCTGTAAGACTTGCGCCAGCACTACCAATAATAAGCGCCATAACAGACCCAAGAGCCATACCTTTTTGTACTAGTGCCGCGCTAAGTGGAATGACCGCCTCTGCACGGATGTACAATGGAATACCAATGATTGCTGCGACCGGAATCGCGTACCACTTCGCTTCACCAGCGAACTCCGCAATGAACTCCGTCGGGATGAAGCCATAGATAAATGAACCAATCGCAATCCCCATCATGAGATAAGGGAACACTTGCTTAAAGTCTTTCCAAGTTGATTGCCAAATACGTACCCAGCGGCTAGGCTCTTTCTCTTCCACGACTGTCGCTGTTGCACTACCGCCAGATGAACAGCAAGACACTTCCACTTTAGGTTCAGGTTTTGGTGCATCACCACAACAAGATGTTTTCGCCGCAACTGGCGTAGGTTCATTGCAGGCGCTGGTACTACAGCTTGATACTGGCCTCGCTTCTTCTTTTTTCTTGCTTGAATCGCCACAAGAAGTACCGCACGAAGAAGAACCTACCGCTTGATATGCTTCTGGTTTGACGTAACGTTCAAACCCTAGTTTTTCAAGTACATAGCCTGCTACCACTGATACTGACATCGCAATAGCAAAGTAAAATACCGCAACTTTCCAACCAAAAGTCACCACAAACAAGCCAATAATCACTGGGTTAAGCAACGGGCTTGCAAATAGGAACACCATCATAGGTCCAAAACCTGCTCTTGCACGCAACAAGCCTTTTAAGAAAGGAATGGTCGAACACGAACAGAAAGGCGTAATCGAACCTAGCAACGCAGCAATGAAATAACCTTTACCCTTTTTCGAGCTAAGAATAGATTGAATTTTTTCTGGTGTTAGAAAATCTTGCAACACACCGACAATGTAGCTAATTGCCAGAAATAAGATGATAAGTTCGGTTGCTAGAAACGCAAACATATCCAGCGCTTCTTTAGCCATAGTTATAATTTCTGTATTCACATTTACTCTCCTCGTCATTTTTTCGCTAACAAGCTTACCTGATAGACAAGTCTTTATTTCGATATTTCTGGAATTATAGAATCACAAAACAAAAGATCAACAAAATATTTCCATAAAAATGGAATAATAAAACTAGTCAATACTTATCATAAAGTTACATGTCGTTAGCTATGCAGACTGGTTGTCGATGATAATTTCAGAGCATCTCGAATCCTTTTTATCAAACATAACCTAGAATTATCAAAATAAGAAAAAACCATAATTATTTCAGCAGCACCCTCTGAGTTAGTATGACTTTCGACCATTCTTAATAATAAGGAAAACCTATGAGAGCGATAACTTACCAACGAGATAACGATACTTTCTCTTTATCCGAATTACCTACACCAAAACTAGAAACCCAATTTGATGTATTGGTTAAAGTTAACGCTGTTGGTTTGAACCCTGTCGATGCAAAAATTCATTATTGGTCAGACATGGTCACTAACATGGATAACAATTTTGTTGGCGGGTTAGACGTATCAGGAGAAATAGTATCTGTAGGCGATGCGGTCGTTGATTGGAAGGTTGGCGATAAAGTGTTGTATCACGGAAACATGAGACGCCATCACGGAGGATTCGCTGAATTTGCTATCCATGATTCAAGAACGCTCATAAAGCACCCTCAGGTTCCGGTTGAAGTGGCAGCATCTACACCTTGCGCAGCCTGGACCGCATATCGCGCTTTGGTAGACAAGCTCGATATTTCAAATCGAAGCAGCATTTTTATCGCCGGAGGTGCTGGCGGCGTTGGAAGCTTTGCTATTCAGTTAGCAAAGACATTTGGTGTTGAACAGATCATTGCTACTAGTTCAGAAGCTAATCACGCATATTTGTCCTCGTTAGGAGCAACCCATATGATTGATTATCATCATGAAGATGTAGTTCAGCGAGTAATGGACATTACCGGAAATCATGGCGTTGAGGTTGCACTCGATTGTGTAGGCGGTGATAACGACCGAATTGCAGCCTCGGTGTTAACCTTTGAGGGCGAAATGGTGGAGCTCGTCAAGACTGTCGACCCTTCTCAATATCCAGATGCCTTCTTAAAAGGCTTGGGCTTCCACCAAATAAGTTTGGGCTCTGGTCATGTCTTTGGCGAGAGAGGGTTTGCAAGTATCGTTAATGCCGGAAAGGAAGTGTCTGAGCTATTAGAAAATGGAGAATTGGAAGTACCGAAACTGAAGATCATCGGCTTAGAAGATGTAGGTAACGCACTCTTGGACATGCGAAATCAGAGAACAGTTGGAAAGATTGTCGTTAATCTGAACCAAAAATAATTAATAAAAATCTCGAGGCAAACTGGCAAGGTAATGAATGAGCAAGTTAAAGCATCTTGTTACTTTGCCAGATATGAAAGGCCTTTATTTTATCTATAACGATGAATAAAAAACAAAATCTCTTGTCATACTTCCCTGCGCTTCACCAAAATTAGGCGTTTTCGAGAGTGTCTCTCCAAGTCGCTAGCAATTTAATATGACGTGGTTCAATCCCACAGCAACCACCAATAATGCTTGCTCCCTGCGCATGCCACTTTTTAGCATACTCAAGATATTCAGTCGGAGAGAAATGACGAACTTCCTGAATGGTCTCGTTGGCTTGGTGCGCTTGCTTTATCGGAGCAAAGCTATTTGCGAAAACACCTATCGTCAATTCTCTACCTGACTCACTCAATACTGCTTGTGTATCTATGATCGCTTGCTCGACAACTTCAGGAATAGAGCAATTGAAAAAGATACCTGAAACATTTGTTTTCAACAGCGTATTAACCGCGACTTTAAGAGATTCCCCTGAACGAAGGCGAGCCAAAGAGTTAGGCTCATCCATTAAGGTGAAAGCAAGATAATTGGGCTTATCTGTTTTGGCTAAAATTATTGATAGAACTTCAACTTCAGCGAGGCTAGACACGGTCTCAGCTAACCAAATATCAACATATTGATCTTGAGCTTCAAATAACTCAGAAGCCACTTCCAGTGCCCTTTTCGGCTCGAATAATTCAGGCCTGTAAGACCCCATTACAGGAGGAAGAGAACCCGCAACGAGCACTCTATCGTTAGAGCTGGTGACTACATCTCTTGCAATTTTGGCTGCAGATTTTGCTAACTCAGTCCCCCGTTTTGCATAGAGTTCCTCGCCTAAGTGAAATGGAACACATGCATAACTGTTGACAGTGATAATCTCTGCGCCAGCGTCTATGAAATTCTCATGTGCCATTTTTACATATTGTGGTGATTCAATTAGCGCTTGTGCACTCCAAAGCGGCTGAGAAAAAGGGGCGCCGATACGTTTTAACTCTCGCCCCATGCCACCATCTAAAATTGTTACTTTCTTCATTTAGACATCCATACCGCCAAACATCCATAAGCTCTATTCAAACACAATTTTTATCAATTCAAAATGAAATTGTTATGTTTAAAGTGAACAAAAACTTAATGGCTGATTAAACACTCTAGTATTTACCAGACCTTTCATTCGGACCAAGATAATGTTATCCCCATTAACTTCGAGTAAAAAGCCCATTATCTATGTCTCTCGGCGAATGCGGGCGTTACGAGCCACAATAGTGCATGAAGTGATTGAGGGACTAACCCTCAATCAAATTTTCTTTTTATTATAAGACCTTAGATAAAAACTTCTGTAATCTAGGATTGGAGGGGTTATCAAAAAATCGCTCAGGAGAGTCAGAAACCAAAAGCTCACCATCTTCCATAAACAACACCCTATCAGCGACCTCTTTTGCGAAACCCATTTCATGAGTAACCACGACCATGGTCATTCCGTCCTTGGCCAAATCTTTCATCACATCAAGAACTTCTCCAACCATTTCAGGGTCTAGTGCTGATGTGGGTTCATCAAACAACATAATGTTGGGCTTCATTGCTAACGCACGAGCGATTGCGACGCGCTGCTGCTGTCCGCCTGATAAATGATTAGGATAATTATCCATTCTCTCCGACAGACCAACTTTATAAAGCAAATCTTTTGCTTCTTTCTTCACCGATTCAGGGTCACGTTTAGAAACCTTTAAAGGTGCCAACATGACGTTCTCTATCGCCGTTTTATGTGGAAAAAGGTTGAAGCCTTGAAATACCATGCCCACATCAGCGCGTAGTTTATTGATATCCGTAGATTTGTGGTACATATCGATACCATCTACGATTATAGACCCACTATTTATTGTCTCTAATTGATTGATCGTCCGTAAGAATGTTGACTTACCAGAACCTGACGGTCCTACGATGACAATCACTTCCCCTTTTTCTACATTTACCGATACGTCCTTGAGCGCATGGCAGCCATTAGGGTAAATTTTATTAATTGTTTTTGCTGAAATAATGTATTCCATTAATGACTCCACCATTAATCACTTGCTGCCAATTTCTTTTCTAACGTTTGTATTGCCCAAGATAAGGTACTAGTCAGAAGCAAATAAAGGGCCGCAACGGTAAACCAAACTTCAAATGGGGCAAAACTACCACTTACGACTTCCCTGCCCGCTTTTGTCAGATCAGTAATCGAGATCACGGAGACGAGTGAGGAATCTTTTATCAGGTTGATAAACTGCCCGGCTAAGGGAGGTAATGTCTGCTTAAACGCTTGAGGTAAAATGACATAAATCATCGCTTTGGGATAATTCATTCCTAGTGAACGCGCCGCTTCCATTTGTCCTCTTGGGATTGACTGGATTCCTGACCGCACAATTTCTGCGACATAAGCGGCGGTAAACACGGAGAGCGCTATCACTCCCGCAGTAAAACGCTCAAGGTCAAGCACAGTACCAATAAAGAAGTAAACGATAAAAATCTGTACTAAAAGAGGCGTTCCACGAATGACCTCGACATACACAAGCGCCAGCTTTTTTAATGCCGGATTGCTGGATATGCGCATTAGTCCAACAACTAAGCCCAACGCTAGAGCAATGATAAGTGACCAGAGCGAGATTTTAATGGTCGTCACAACACCATCTAAAATTGGGCCAGAGCGCCACTCTTTTATAGTTGCTAAGGTATCTCCTTCAAAAATAAGATCGCCTTCATAGACGTCGACAGACTTATATTGGCTTAGTTCAAGAACAATATCACCATGAATATTCTCCAGAGCCAGTTGGTTATTCTCGTCGAGAATGATGTTCCCATCGACAGGCGCGGTAATGGATGAAGCAGCGTTAGTGGCAATATAAGGAAGGACACGCTCCCAATTCCAGCTGTAATCGATTCGCTTACCTGACAGATAGACAAGACCGCAAATTGATAGCAAAACAAGAACAAAAACAGCGTTCCACAATAGGGATTTAAAGTTATTTTGCATGTGATTCCGAGAATGACTTTGATTAAAGTTGGTTGGGTATTTGAATAAAGAAAAGCGTTAGCTTCACAGCGCGAACCGTTTGGTTGGCGATGAACCGAGCCAGAAGCTAGCCGCTCCTCTACAATAACAAAATGATTACTTAACTTGCTTTAACCATTTATCGTCGTTAAACCACTTATCGTAAATGCGATCGTAAGTTCCATCGCCCTTAATTTGACGTAAATAGTTGTTTAAGAAGTTAAGCGTATCTGGATTTCCTTGCGGCACAGCCCAACCCAAAGGCTCGTAAGTAAACGGTTTAGCCAAGTGCATTAACTGCCCTTTGTTTTCCGCCACATAAATAGAGTTGTAAGGAAAGTCATAAACAAACGCATCTACCTTTCCGTTGGCAACCTCAAGTACCGCTTCAGACTGAGTTTCGTATAGATTTATCTTAGCTTTCGGAAGGTATCGTTTTACCGCTTGCTCACCCGTTGTCCCAAGCTTAGTTGCAACAACATATTCTGGACTATTGAGATCACGGTAACTAGACACTTTACCTTCATGTTTGAGATCTACGAGAATGGATTGACCAATAACCACATAGGGATCAGCGAAATTCACCTGAGTATTTCGCATAGGTGTGATAGTCATCCCGCCCATAATCATGTGACACTTACCAGTCAACAGTGTTGGGATAATGCCATCCCATGAAGTGTTTACCGGCACAAACTTAACATCCATGGCACGCGCCATTTGCTTACCCAAATCGATATCAAACCCAATGTACTGCCCATTTTTTGCTGTCATTTCAAAAGGCATATACCCAGAATCAAAGCAGACTTTTAGCTCCCCTGTACTTTTGATGTCGTCTAAAATTGGGTCTGCATTAACCGTCGTCGAAACAGCTAACCCCAGTGCAGCAAAACACAATAACTTTTTCATGGATATTCCTTTATCATTTGTTGTAAAGTTTTTTTATACACGACAATAGAATAAAAAACCACAAAAAATGACTTTTTAATCACTAGAATTTGTAGGATCGTTACTAAGCTGGAAGATCTGAATGAAAATCTATACCAAGCCATTGCAATTGAATTGCATGCATTAAGTGATTAAGTTGTAGGCAGGTCACTATAACGACAAGAAACATACGCTTTGACTGAATAGTCAGCGTTTCCGAGAGTGGTTTAATTATTAACGAAACCATACAGATATTCGCTTTTTCACATTGACCGTAATGTCAAAAGTGCTTGAGTTTTATTGTTGACAATTCTTCCATAGTCAATGGTCACAAATGTGATGTACAGCACATTTCTATAGTGGCACTATCACCTTTGTCGAGAGATATTAACAAGGATTCGTTGGACATCTTGACTTTGTAATACAAATAAAAAGGTGACTATATGAAAAAACTAATGACGCTCTCATCACTATTATTATTCAGTTTATCTGCTACTGCTGGTATTCATGTCGAACACTCTACAAACAAAGTTGTTCTCAATGACTTTACGACAAAAGATGCCGCTTATAGCTCTGCGTTTGATCTTGTCGATGAATACCAAACGCTATCAAAACATGAACTTAGAAATCGTCTAAACATCATTGGAAGCGGTTTCCCTCGTGATATTGCAATCGATGATAGTAAGGTGAGAGTTGAAGAATACGCACTTAACCGTGATGAAGTTAAATATCGTGCAATCATAAACTTCGATTATCACTTCAGAACAAGTGACGGCGGTAAAAACTAAAAATCATCTGCACCTTTACTTTCTTAGAGCCCTTCCTATTTTAAGAAAGTAAAGGTGTCTAATCATATTGAAACGACGGCTTTTCATAAATCGCTCTCTCCTTACATAAACAGTATCAATCCCTACCTCTATCGTTTACATAAAAATAATTTTTCCAATCTTCATTGAGATACATTTCGTCGTTTGGCGCTTTATCATTCACTTGGTTCGCCATATGGATTCCACATCACTTAAATGAAAAAGACCCTTGAAATTGAGTTCACTTTTTTATGAAGATTAACTCAACCTAAGATTGACAATTTTCGTTATATTTTTCTCGTTTATAGCAATATATAAAAAAACTCTTTTTGTTTTAATTAACCATAAGACGTAAAAAAAGGCAACAAGATACTTCTTGTTGCCAAAGAAAAAAATCATCATTCAAAAAATATGAAAATGAAAACTAGCAGTGGACTAGCTAACAAAACAATTATATCCAAAACACTTTAACAAGTAACGATCAATATAATCCATTATATATGGATGAAAATCAGCACTTATAAAATTACACCGATAAATAAAAAGCCTGAAAATAGTTTCAGGCTTTTTATATTTATTAATTTTTTAGAATGAATATCTCGCAGCTATTGCAAGAATATCGTCTTCATTGTCTACATCTGTAATTCTGTATTCTGCTAGTGCTTTAAAATTAGAAGTCAAATCGTACTCTGCACCTAGTGAGTAGTAATCGACGACATCTTCATCATCACGCTCTAGATTGTTATAGCCAACTAGTGCCCAAAGCTTATCTGTTACTTCATAAGTGGCAACTGCTTCAATACCGGTGTAATCAATATTACTTTCAGAACCATCTTTAGCCCAGTTTTCACCATCACTGTATAAAACAGAGGCATAAAACTTGTCGTATTCAAATGCAATAGCACCCGTTAGCAGCTCTGCATCTTCTGCACCCGATTGCCCTTCACCTTCGTTGTAACCAAGCGCAACTTTGAAGCCATATGGCAACTTGTAGTCCGCCGCCGCACCATAAGAGGCTGCATCTGTTGACACTTCATCGTTTTCAGCCTGATAGCTAACATGAATATTCAAACCTTCATAGCTTGTCGTTAGCTTAAATACTGAATCGGAGCGACCGGTACCATATAGATCCGCACTTACGCCAGCAGCTTCATTACCAAACTCCGGGAAAATATCCGTGTAGTCAGATACTAAAGTGACCGCACCGTATTGACGTCCATAACTTACTGTTCCGTAATCTGCACCAACGCCTACATAGCCTTTTCGGATATCAAATTCATCATCTTCAATCCCATCAGCATCTCTGCGATTAGACTTAAATTCCAACTCATATAAGCCGAATGCATAAAGATCTTCATTTATTTTAGACTCACCTGAAAGTCCTACACGAATGTAGCTATTATCTCCGTCAGCATTTTTATCATCAGAGAAATAATACATCCCTTGCGCTCGGCCATGAATATTTAATACTGATTCTTGATCTTCATAAACTACGGCTGAATTTGCAGCACTTGCAGAGAAAAGTGCTGCGATTGCGATCGACGTTCTTGTCATTTTCATTTAATTACCACTACTTGTGTTGTTTGAATCGAGTGAAATTATGAACAGTGGCAATTATTTTTAAAGTGCAAATTCAACCATATTCTATGGATAAATATAAACAAGCTCTCAATCTAAAACATTATGTCCTAGTACTCATATTAGTCGAGATAATCCATCCAAACAGGAGGCGTTCCTATTATTTTTTGAACAGTATCAATGAACAGTTTGGCTAATGGTTGTTGATTTCGGTGAGTATACATTGCATATATTTCCCCTATTGCGGGAAGATTATAATCAGGAAGCAACTGTACAAGATCTTGTTTACTCAAACTCTCCTGAAGAAAGAACTGCCCAATTAAAGCATACCCTAGATCAGATTTTACGGCATCGAGCATTAACTCAGTTTCATTCACGAAGTACTGCCCATTGATATTATACGTTCTAACGTCGCTTGATGACTGGCTTGGCGCTATACGTAGCTTATCCGCCTTAAAGTTAGCATTCGAGTATATTACTGCTGGCATTTTTATAAGCTCTTCTGGAGAGCTCGGGGTTCCATACTTGTCAATAAAACTCTTCGATGCAACCAGTGCCATATTATTACTTGCCAACTTACGTACTATCATGTTGGACTCTCGGATTGGTCCGATACGAAACACAACATCAAAACCTTCGTGGATAACATCGACTCGATTATCATCGAGCAGCAGCTCTACAGTAATGTTTGGGTACTGTTTTATAAACTCTTTAACTGCCTGATTTAAGTATGCTCTGCCAAAGAAAGTGGAGCTTGATATTTTCAGATTACCTTTCGGTTCATCCTGAAATGTAGCAGCAATACTACGAGTTTCAGTTAGAACCTCTCTTACTTTCTTAGCTTGCGCCACCATCTCAACACCTGCATTGGTCAGGGATAGCGAACGTGTGGAACGGTTTAACAGCCGTAAGCCTAATTCATCCTCTAGCTTTTTGATCTGTTTTGACAAAGCTGAACGATCTATATGATTTCTGTCAGCAGCTTTAGCAAAAGTTCCGTATTCAGAGACATCCAGTAGTAATTCAAGTTGGCTTGCGAGATCCACTGCACAATTCCTTATTTAGTTTTTATTCTTTATGTGATGGGAAATGGATTTTACAAAATTAATTTCAATTTTTTATGGTTCAAATTGCATCAGTGAATTGCAAATAATGCACGAATTAAAAACGCTTTAATTTTCGTCGCTATCTTTAGCTTCTGTTTAGTTATTCCTATGTATTATGGCTTATTACATTTAACAATACTCCACGTCTTTAAAACCCTAAACTGACCTTTTTCAAACCAAAAAATGAGCATTTTGACCAATATTTAATCGTGCATTTTTATCACTACTCTATGTTCGCTGAGGGCCTATTTACCCATAGGTACAATGAATACAATGCCGTTCCTTTTAGTATGAACAGAATCATTTAGGGCGAGACAAATGTTAAAGAAAGTTTTCGGCATTGGCCTTTTATCCGTTTTAGCTGCTTGTGCAGACGAAGAGATAACCAAGCAACCTAATACTCCCTTACCTACGATAGACGTCTCCAAAGTCATCTATGAGCCCGTTCAATCGTGGTTCACCTTTACAACAAGGCTTCAAGCCCCAGAGAAAGTTTCTTTAATGCCACGCGTTTCCGGAGTTATTGAAACAGTAGAGTTCAAAGACGGACAGAGTGTCAACAAAGGCGACTTACTCGTCACTCTTGATGATCGAACCTTCAAAGCTCAGGTCTCACGACTTGAAGCACAAGTTAAGAGTGCTCGAGCTGCGCTAGAGCAAGCAGCAAACGAACAAAAGAGAGCCGCTCAACTGGTTAAGCGAAAAGCCATCTCAGCGGAACAAGCAGAGGCCCGAGATACCGCAGTAAAACAACGCTCTGCAGAACTAATGGCTTTGCGTGCTCAGTTAGAATCCGCAAAGTTAGATCTTGAGTTTACGAAGATATATGCCCCTATTAGCGGCACTATTTCAAGAGCATTCATTACTAAAGGAAACAATGTAAACGCAAATCAAAGCGTTATATCAAACATTGTCTCTAACGATCAGGTATATGCATACTTTGATGTCGATGAGCGAACTTGGAACCGTTACTTCTCGACAATCAATGCCGACTCTAACTTACCTACTCGTCTTGAACTATCTGGACAAAATGGGCAGGAATTTTTTGGACGCGTTGACTTTGTCGACAACTCCATCAACGAAAACACCGGTACTTTGCAGGTTCGAGCGGTATTCGATGCAACAAAATCAAACTTAAAAGTGGGATCGTTTGGCCGAGTTCAGATATCAACAACCAAACCAGTTGAACGAGTTCTCGTTCCAGAGCGTTCTATTGGCACAGATCTAGAAAACCGCTTTGTATTAACACTCAATGAAGAGAATACGTTGCAATACAGCATCGTAACCTTAGGCGAACGTTACGGAACATTTCGTGCCATCGAGAATGGCTTGAACGCCGACTCAATTATTGCGGTAAATGGCCCAGCAAAAGTTGGCCCAAATAGCAAAATCACACCAAAAAATGTCACGCTAGATATTAGCAACACCTCATTGATTATGGCTTCAAACTCAACATCGTTGCCAAATAAACGTTTAGCTCAAGACTAAGAAGACAACCGAATGAAATTTGCACACTTTTTTATTCAAAGACCCATATTTGCCTCTATGTTATCGCTATTGATATTAATAGTAGGCGCAATTTCACTTTTACAGTTGCCTGTGAGTGAATATCCAGAGGTTGTCCCTCCTACAGTAGTAGTTACAGCAAACTATCCTGGTGCGAACCCAAAAGTAATCGCAGAAACAGTTGCTACGCCTCTGGAGCAAGAAATTAATGGTACAGAAAACATGTTATATATGTTTTCGCAGGCAACCAGTGACGGCAGAATGACATTGACCGTAACCTTTGCTTTAGGTACGGACTTGGACAAAGCTCAGGTTCAAATTCAAAACCGCGTCACTACAGCTTTGCCCCGATTACCAGAAGCCGTCCAACGGTTAGGAGTTGTTGCCGAAAAAGCCTCTCCTGATCTCACTATGGTTGTGCATATATATTCTCCAGATTCTAGCCGTGAAGTCAGTTATTTAGCTAACTACGCTAATTTAAACTTGAAAGATGAGATAGCTCGGCTCGGAGGCGTTGGTGATGTGCGCCTTTTCGGTGGTGACGAGTACTCAATGCGCTTGTGGTTAAATCCAGATGAGCTCGCTTCTAGAAATCTAACCGTAATGGACGTTGTCTCCGCCGTCCGATCTCAAAACCAACAGGTGGCAGCAGGCTCATTAGGTGCGCAACCAGCCGCTAATGAAAACCAATTCCAAGTTTTGTTGAACGTAAAGGGCCGTTTGGAGAATATTGATGAATTCAACGACATTGTAGTAAAAGTTGACGAAACAGGGGCTTTGACACGTCTTAAAGACGTTGCACGCGTAGAGCTAGGTCAAAACTCTTATGCACTGCGCGCCTTGTTAAATGGTAAACCAGCGGTGGCGATGCCCGTATTCCAGCGCCCTGGTGCTAATGCTATTGAGCTATCTAATCAGGTTCGCTCAACCATGGACCGTTTACAAGCAGCCTTTCCAGCTGGAGTTTCATATGAAATAGCCTACGACCCGACCGTCTTTGTTCGTGGATCGATAGACGCAGTGGTTCATACTCTGCTAGAGGCAATTGTACTAGTTGTTGTTGTAGTCATTTTGTTTTTGCAAACATGGCGCGCGTCTATCATCCCTATCATTGCGGTGCCTGTTTCATTAATCGGTACGTTCGCCGTAATGCAAATGCTCGGAGTATCGATTAACACGCTTTCGTTGTTTGGACTTGTTCTCGCCATAGGCATCGTCGTCGATGACGCCATTGTCGTCGTCGAAAACGTGGAACGGAACATCCATAATGGTCTTGCACCGCTAGAAGCAACGAAACAAGCAATGACCGAAGTTACCGGGCCAATTATTGCAATTGCTTTAGTGTTATGTGCGGTGTTCATCCCGACGACCTTTATTACAGGGTTATCCGGTCAGTTTTATAAGCAGTTCGCACTAACAATTACGATCTCGACGATTATTTCAGCAATTAACTCGTTGACGTTATCGCCTGCTTTATCAGCACTGCTATTACAAGATAAGAACGCAAAACCCGATCGGCTAACCAAGCTCTTGGATGCGGTTTTTGGTAAGTATGTTTTTGCGCCATTCAATAGAATTTTTGAGTATAGCTCGAACCAATATCAAGTTCTGGTCAAGAAGCTGATTCGTTTTAGCCTTGTTGTGGTGGTGGTATACATTGCGTTACTCGGGGGAACGGTTTCTCTATTCAAAGCGGTTCCTGGAGGATTCATTCCTCAACAAGATAAGCAGTATTTAGTTGCGATCGCCCAACTTCCAGATGCAGCAAGTTTAGATCGAACAGAGTCCGTTATTAAAGAAATGGAAAACCTCGCGCTGGCAACACCTGGCGTAGCACAAACCATTTCTTTCCCAGGCTTATCGGTCAATGGTTTTACTAACAGTCCGAATAGTGGCATCGTTTTTGTTACGCTTGAGGACTTCGATAAACGAAATGATCCAACTCTCGGAGCAAATGCGATTGTTGCATCTTTGAATAAGAGCTTTTCAATCATTGATGAAGCCTTCGTTGCGATTTTTCCACCACCACCAATCCAAGGACTTGGCTCTACTGGCGGCTTTAAACTTCAAATCGAAGACCGTGCGAACAAAGGGTTTGATGAGCTCTTCAAGCAATTGAACTTGATAATAAGTGAGGCATCAACAAGACCCGAGCTGATGGGATTATATTCTACATTTCGCATACAAGTGCCGCAGATGGACATCCAAATAGATCGTGAACAAGCGATGCTGCAAGGTGTTCCTCTAGAGCAGGTTTTTGATGCGCTTCAAGTTTATTTAGGATCATTATACGTCAATGACTTCAATATGTTTGGTAGAACATACAAAGTGAATGCCCAGGCAGACATGAACTATCGTCTCGAACCTGACCAAATACTTAATTACAAAGTAAGAAATGCTGCCGGAAAAATGGTTCCTCTCGGCGCTGTACTGGAGATCATACCCACGATTGGGCCTGACCGCGTGATGCACTATAACGGCTACCCTAGTGCAGAACTAAACGGCAGTCCTGCTTTTGGTTACAGCTCTGACCAAGCCCAAACGGCTATTGAGGAAGTACTGGATCAAAACCTAGCAGAGGGAATGGTTTATGAATGGACTGATGTAACCTACCAGCAGATTTTGGCTGGTAACACGATGGTGTATATATTCCCACTTGTTGTTTTGTTAGTTTTCATGGTGCTAGCTTCGCAGTACGAGAGTTTAAAACTGCCATTCGCTATCATTTTGATCGTTCCTATGACCATTTTTTCTGCACTAGCAGGTGTTTGGTTCATTGGTGGTGACAACAATATATTCACGCAAATTGCTTTGATTGTCCTTGTGGCTCTAGCGTGTAAAAATGCCATCTTGATGGTGGAGTTCGCTAAAGAACTTAAAGACAATGGCCAAGATACCTTATCAGCGATTTTGGAAGCATGTCGTTTACGTCTTCGACCGATTCTAATGACATCAATTGCATTTACCGCTGGTGTTATTCCATTAATGATTGGTACAGGGGCCGGAGCGGAAATGCGACAAGCAATGGGTATTGCCGTATTCTCGGGTATGGTAGGCGTAACGGTATTTGGATTACTACTCACACCTGTTTTTTACATGTTAGTGAGTCGAAACAAAAAACGTCAAACACTATAACCATAATATAAATACTCATTTATATTCATACTAAAGGGAGCTATTGCTCCCTTTTCTTTTGGTTATTAAGTATATTAATAATTTCTAGACAGAGCAGCAGTTATACATGAAACTAATACGCTAATATCTAACCTGGATAAACATTGTGGATTTAGCAAATAAACTACACCTGCTTTTAGAAGTCTCTAAAGCTGGATCTTTTGCAAAAGCAGCAGATGGGATGAATATCGACCGCTCTGTTTTATCTAAACACATCAAGCAGTTAGAAGAGCACTTAGGCGTTAGGCTATTAAACAGAACAACTCGCTCTCTTTCATTAACACAAGTCGGCAAGCAAATAGTTGAAAAAGCAGACCAAATATCTCAACTCCTTGATGATACTCAACAAATAGCGGAGAACTTTCAGACTGAGCCTTCAGGGAAAGTACGAATTTCAAGCTCAACATTATTTGGAAAACTCTATCTACAACCTTCGATAGAGAAGTTTTTACATAAGTACCCAAAAGCAAGTGTTGAACTAATGCTAGATGATCTTCATGTAGACGTGATTAGAAGTAATTTTGATATTGCTTTTCGAATCGGACCTATGAGGGATTCATCAATGGTAGCAAGAAAATTAGCAAAAAATACGACTGCAATCATTGCTTCTCGAAATTTAATTGAAAAACATGGTAACCCAGAAACGCCTGATGAGTTAGTTAAGCTACCTTTTATTATTTATTCAAATGGTAATTTTATTGTCGATAAGCTTAAATTCTACGACAAAGCAAACTCAGATGGTTTAGATACATACCCAATATCAGGGTCATACATGGTAAATGAAGCTGAGCTAATAATTGAAAGCGTAAAGTCAGGTCTGGGCGCAGCACTTATAGGTCAATTTATGCTCCCTAACAACCTAGAGTCTTCTAATTTAGTTCAACTTTTACCAGAATATGAAACTCAAGATTTTGGTGATATTTATGCCATGTACTCACACCGTCAGCAATCACCATTGGTTAGGGCATTCATTGATATCGTTCAAGAAGAAATTGGCATACCACCAATATGGGAAAAGCATTTCAATAAAAGCTAGGTGATTCTATTTAACCAAAATTAACAGATAATAAAACATCAAATAAAATCAATAAGTTAAAACAGGAAAATTTAAGATTCATAGAAGTTTAATGTTAGGTGAATTAAGTTCCATTCTAAATGGCGCTTAATTCACTAAATATAAAACATTCTTGATTTATAATACTAACAAATCCATCACCTATACAAGTTACGATGTATATTAAAGAAAAACACACCTCGGTCACTAGTTTGTTAGTATATAAAATATCTTATCTTATTTTTTTGGTTATTTACACGTTAGCAACGATTTATTTTAGCGTACAAATGGACAAAAGCACATCGGAGAACTCTCTTATAGAAATGAATCAAATAGCATTTGTGCTTTTTTCATCGTTAATGTGTTTGTATAAATCTAAGGAATATCTTGAACTCAAACACATATTAGTAATAATGTCTTCATTTTTTATGGTTATATTCGTTAGAGAAATGGACTACCACATAGAGCAGTATTTCCCTCACGGTTCATGGAAGTATCCTGCTTGGATTATAATAGTCTCGGTCTGTTATTTTTGTTTTAATAATATAGTTAACATAAAAAATGAGGTAAAACTTTTCATTTCTCATTCTAGCTTCACGACATTAACGATTGGCTTTTTTATTGTTTTCTTATTCTCACGCTTTGCAGGGTATGGTGATTTTTGGGTCGAGTTCATGGGGAACTCATACAATAGAGACGTGAAAAACTTGGTCGAAGAAAGCTTAGAGTTACTAGGTTACGCGATACTTTTAAACGGTGTTTTACTTATTAAAGTAGAAAACCACTAAGTATAAACAAAAGTTCAGAGCTTGTAGTTCAAGATTTGAACTTTTTTTTGGTTAAAAAAAAGCAGCAAATATAATTTGCTGCAAATGATGAAAAAAACAATATGCGTAAGTTAACTTCCTAGCAATGGATGCGTTAACGAGTTAATAATAACGAACCGTAACAATTAAGTCTCGTTGAAAATAATCCATAAAGAATGGCATTTATTACACTGTTAATTATGTAACCTTATCTAATCTAGTTATCACACGCCGTCGTTTTTATATCTTATCTCTTTCTGTCAATAAATAGCTCTTCACATCAGATCTTATCTATCGTCCAAAATTAGTCGACTGTAAAATAAAACACCAAAAATCAATTAATTAGAATCAACCACTTAAAAAATAAAAAGGAGTAAAAACGAAACTATGTCAGATAGAACATATTAAAGATCACCGACTCTGAGTAGAAAACCGTTCATACTCCTTACGCATACAATCAATAAAGACTTCCATCGCCGGCGTCACACACTTCCCAGCATGATAAGCGCAGAGTGGCTTGATCATCTGTGAAAATTCGGTGAACTCAAGCTCTTGTAAACTGCCCTCTTGCAACTCTTTTTCAACCGTAAAACGAGGTAAATAAGAGATACCAATATTACTCTCAACGCAGTTTTTGATCGTATTAATACTGCTAAGTTCGATCATGTTGTCGATGCTAATATCACGCTCCTGAATAATGCTCTCAAACATCTGTCGAAAAAGGCACTTAGGGCCATTGCTTATAAACCCTAAATCAATATGTTGCTCTCTCTTCTTTAAATCTAGCCCTTTTAAAAGCGGTGAAGCAACCAATACCAGTGGCTCCTGCTCAAACTCGTGGACCTTGAGCGTATCGTCATTACCTACTCGATAAAACACACCTAAATCAGCTTTATCCGCTATCAACTCATCTCGAATCTGATAGCAATTTTGTGATTGCAGAGAGAGTCTGACATTGGGCGCTCTGATCCTGAACTCTTTTAAAACATTAGCCATCTTATAAGCAAGTTGAGTCTCAGCAACCAGCACTTTCAATTCACCGGTCGGCTCCGAGTTTTCTTGCTGTGCTGTTCCCTCAATATTTTCCATCACTCGCGACAGTTCATAGACGTAAGGCAGTATCTTTTCTCCTGCTTGAGTCAAAACCATCTTACGCCCTATTTTTTCGAACAGCTGCAGAGACAGATCTTGTTCCAACTGCTTGATTTGAAAGGTGACGGTTGATTGCGTGCAATAAAGCTTCTGTGACGCTTTTAGAAACGATCCTTCTTCAACAATAGCTTTAAAAGTAAGAAAGCGTTTTAGATTCATGACTAGACTCCACAACCAACAGTTCAATAAATTAAAAGTCTAAGTTTTAATTTATTCAATTTTTTAATCAATTGTAGCGAAGTATAGTGCAGTAAAAACAGGAGAGATAGAGATGACCGCCATCTACACCGCATTTTTTACTTACGTAATCATTACTTCAATTACACCAGGGCCAAACAACATTTTATCGCTCAGCATCGCGACGCAATATGGACTAAAACGCTCAACAAAAGTGATTTCGGGGATGTTTTGTGGCTATGTTGTTTTGATGCTACTTTGTGGCGCTTTCACGTATAACATGATCAGCCTCTTGCCCGTGATTACACCTTGGCTAACATGGATTGGAGCAGCTTATATTGTTTGGTTGGCTTGGGGGCTTGCTACGAGTGAGATCAAAACTTCATCGGATAATTCTAAAGGTATCAGTTTCTTAACAGGTTTCGGTTTGCAGTTCGTTAATGTGAAAATCATTCTTTATGGAATTACCTCTATTTCTACGTTCGTACTGCCCCACACTCAGAATATCTACTGGATCTTAGCGACTAGCCTCATTCTTGCTTTGATCGCACTTCTTAGCAACGTAGTCTGGGCCGTTGCAGGAAAGCTACTTCAATCGCAATTCCAGAGATATGGCAAAGTCATCAATATGAGCTTAGCAGCAGCTCTGATCTATTGTGCGACACAGTTATTTACTTAAGTATATAGTTGATCATCAAGAACAATATTGCTCTTCAACTTAGACGACTACGTTTATGTGAAGAGCAAATTCTGCTCTACAAATCGCTGCGGTTTCTCGTGCCCTTACTCGCTCCTCCCGCTCCTTCATACGGCAGTTTTTGAAGAAGTAGATTCAACGTCACTTAATCAACCTAAAGAGACGAAATCTTTTTTAGTTATACAGACACGGCCTTGGCGACCTTGGTAACAACTAAGTATTACTTAGTATACACAAATCAGAAAAACTAAGATAATCTTAGTCATCCAAGTCCTTCGTATGAACTTTAAGTGTTGTTTAATAATCCACTCCCAGCCCGCCTTAAGCATGCGCGTAAACAAGCGAATCTATCCCAAAAAGCACTGGGCATCCGTATCGGCATGGATGATAGTTCTGCAAGTGCAAGGATGAATCAATACGAAAGGGAGCGCCATACTCCCGACGTAAAAACGCTCAAACTTATCGCAGATGAGCTAAACGTACCTCTAAACTATTTTTTTTGTGAAGATGAAATCACCGCTGAACTTGCTGCGAATCTCCACAAGCTGTCAAATGATGACAAGCAAAGAGTGCTTGAGAGCACAGCCCAGTTGATTGCGGACGCAATCGTCACGAACAAGTCGAGTACGTAATTGGGATTAAACGCCTAAGAATACGTATCAATACCAAAGAATCAAAGAGCATAACTAAGGGTTCAACATGGCTACAACAAAAGCACTTGTGGTTTTTTCCGGTGGGCAGGACTCTACGACCTGCTTAATCGATGCATTAAATACATATGATGAAGTTCATGCTATAACGTTTGATTATGGCCAGCGTCATTCAGATGAAATAGATATCGCTATCGAATTAGGTAAGCAACTTAACATCAAAAGCCACAAAGTCCTGGATGTAAAATCAATTAATGAGTTAGCGATAAGCTCGCTGACAAGAGACAACATTCCGGTATCTAATGACTTAAGCGACGCTAACGTACCCAATACATTCGTTCCAGGGAGAAACATTCTCTTTCTTACTTACGCATGTATCCATGCTTACCAGCTTGGCATTCAAGACATCATTACGGGAGTTTGCGAAACAGACTTTAGTGGTTACCCTGACTGCCGAGACAACTTTATTCGCTCTCTAAATCTCTCTTGCAATTTAGGTATGGATAAAGCCTTCAATATTAAGACTCCTTTAATGTGGCTTACTAAAGCCGAGACCTGGGCTCTAGCTGATAAGCATAATATGTTGGAATTTGTTCAAAACAATACTTTAACATGTTACAACGGAATCGTTGGTAAAGGCTGTGGTGAATGCCCAGCGTGCCTACTGCGACAAAGCGGCTTAGAAGAATACTTAGCGAGCAAATAGTCTTTGTTAGCGGTAATAGCGCTGGGATAAAACCTTTTGCGTTAGCTTCTAAACGTTTTATCTCAGCGTGAAACTCCAGCCAACAGAGCTTCATTTTGATGCCGCCAGATTGGTGGCATCAATTAAATGCGAAACGATTGTCGAACCAAAGATAGCACCACACCACAACAGCCAACACTGCTTAGCTTTTACAACGCTATAAATTGTTTAGATATATCGACAATGTTTCGATAGCAAAGCTACCAACGGCATTACTCGCGAAACCGGAATTAGATAGAAAAGCTACCTCGAATGATGACGAGTCTCTCGTCTAAGCAATACTCAAATATTTATGAGTTTGAACAGACAAACGCCAATTGCGGGCAATGCACGTATCAATACACAATTGCGTAGCACGAGGCTTCTGGCTAATTGGTTGTAGTGCAATGATAGTCTCAGCCGCTACGTTCGCATTTGCTAAAAGATCATCAAGGTGGTCGATGTCTTTCTGGGTGCCGACTGGATGCTTAATCTCATTTGCCCGCTCTAATGCGCTATTAAGCACTGGTAATTTACCTTTCATTGCTACTTTTGGTGACACTGTCACCCACGTATTTTCTGAAGTAATCACTTCTGATGTGCCACTGGTTTCAATTTGGCATTGGCACCCCATATCTTCAAACGCCTTTGTTAAAGGGCGCAGATCATAAATACAAGGCTCTCCACCAGTAATCACGATATGCTTAGCATTAAAGCCTTGCTGTTGATATTGCTCTACGATGTTCTCGGCAGATGCAACACACCACGTCGGAGAATCTTCCGTTTTCACCAGAATATCGCCTATTTGACGTTGATCATTCTCATCTGCATACCACGTTTGTTTGGTATCGCACCATGAGCAACCAACCGGACACTCTTGAAGCCGAACAAAAACAGCAGGGACTCCAGTAAAAACCCCTTCCCCTTGGATGGTTTCAAACATCTCATTTAGCTTATACAACGCAGAACTCACTCAACTCATAACATTTCGAGGCGAAGACCATAATGGACACGCGTGTCTAGGTCAATTTAAACCAAAAATTAATTGTTAAAATAGACCATTTTGTAGTTTCATAGCGTAATGAATATAGGTTTCTGGTTAACGTTAAACCAAGCCTTATTCACTGACAGCTCCCAAAAAACTTTAAGGTAAGAAATGATGTATAAACTGATCGCACTAGATATGGATGGCACGCTACTCAATAGTGATAAAGCCATTTCTGAAGAAAACAAACAAGCGATCGCAAAAGCTCGAGAAGCAGGCGTTACTGTCGTTCTCGCTTCTGGTCGCCCATTAGAAGGAATGCAAGACAAGCTCGACGAACTGAATATCCATTCCGATCGAGATTTTGTTCTTTACTACAACGGTTCGATGGTCAAGAACGTAGGCACAAACGACATCATCCACCAGCAAATCATAGATGGTAAAGCTGCAAAATTGGTGGCGCGAAAAGCCGAAGAGCTAGGTGCGTACGTCCATGCTTTTAGTCAAGTTCATGGTTTAATCACCAACGAGCACAACCCTTACACCGATATTGAAACAAAGATAAATGGCTTAAATGTCACCGAGATGAACTTCGAATCACTAGAAGACGATCATCCAATCATCAAAGCTATGATGGTTGCAGAGCCAAGCAAACTAACAGAAGTTATAGCAGCACTTCCAGCTGAAATGCGCGAAGCGTTTACGGTTGTTCAAAGCGCTCCGTTTTTCCTTGAGTTTCTTAACCCTGCGAGCAACAAAGGTATTGGTGTTGCCGCAATTGCCGAGTATCTGGGAATTAAACCGGAAGAAGTTATCTGTATGGGTGACGCAGAAAATGACCACCACATGCTGAAATACGCTGGCCTTGGTATCGCGATGGCAAATGCAATGGAAGAAACCAAGCAAATCGCTGACTACATTACGGCAAGTAATGATGAGCACGGTGTCGCTAAAGCTATAGAAAAGTTCGTGCTCAATGCATAGCCCTTTCCGCCATGTCTGTTGCGTTAAGCTTCTTACGTTTAACATCCCTAGCCGTCCAAGATAGGCAAGCGGCGTTGTTCGTGGACTAAACGTGTAAAAGCCTTGCTGTAATGCAAGGCTTTGTTTTTACTTAAATACTAATAGATAACAAATACAGCCATCAATCTAGCAACGTTTTGCTCGGTTGGTTTTCACAAGTCAGCTTCCTTGCAAGCAGCATAAATAACAACATTAATAATGGATAATGTAACGTCGACAAGACTAATGACCACAAACCGCTAAACGATACGATATTAGCCGAGTACAAATAGAGTTGATCAACAAGCAACAATGCCAGCGTTACAAAGATCATCTGCCGAGTATCTAAATGTGCTTTCGACTCTTTAAATGTCATGACCAACGCTGATGCAGTGATTAAAATTGCTAGCCAGCGACCAAACACAGGTAATGGCCAGATGACGGAGATGACCGCTGTTGCCGCAGTCATAATGAACCAGACGCCTTTTGAGCTTAGAATTTGATCAACGTTCACATCTTGATTTGTCTCCAGTCGAAGAACATGCCAAGCCACCAAGCTACCTAACAGCGCGCCAAATAACATATCTAAAATAAAGGCACTGCCGAGGAAAAACTTACCTAACACCACAGTAAGAGTGATGAACACGAAGACTGCCGTTGTTCCATTCAAACCAAAATACTGGGTTCTATGAAACAAGAACGTCAGCACACAAAACCACACAGCGATAGGCAAGCTAGGAAAACTAAAGCCAAAGCTGTGCGTTAACTCCATCATTGGTATATAGACATGTGGGCGCGGTAGCGAAAAGCCTTGTTGAGCGACAAGCACCATAAGCGACGTTGCACTAATTGCAAAAAAGAGTCGGTACACAAACCGGCTACCAAAGCGCATCATGGCAAAAGGAAATAGAAAGAGTAGTACCGTCGGTTCTGTCAGGTCTATAACCAGTTTCGAGATCTGACTAGCTACCTCGTAACTCGTTTCTGACAACGCCCCTACCCAACTCTGTAAATCTATCAGCCACGCCAATTCAACCTGACGAAATGAAGGCGCGGATTCGATCAACTGAGTCACATAAGATACTGATTGCTTGGTAGCTTGATCAAAAAACTGAGTGGCTTGTGGCCATTGCTCAGGATAACGATATAAAGATGATGGTAATTCAGATGGGCTAAGCAACATCGCTGACGCAACTTCTACTCCATAATGAGGGGCAAACCAAATAGGCAGTTCATTTCCACCTAAAGAATTATTCATAGAAAAAGCGATAATGTCAGAGTCTGATATACAGTCGTAAAAAACCGCAGTGTCCGTTCTGCCAAGCTCCTCTCCAACCGTAACCACTATACCGGTTTCTTCCCACGTTTCTCGTTGAGCAGCAACTTGTGGAGACTCACCATCAATGATGGTTCCGCCAGGTAGAGAAATCTTATCCGTTAATACTTCATGAACTAGCACTAACTTGTCATCAGCGCGAACAATACAGAGCGCTCCTTTAACTTCGCTCGCAGTGGCTTTAGCCGTAGAGATCGGTGAAACAGGTAACAAAATAAAACAAAGGATGAGTAATAACAGCTGTCTCAACACAAAATATGACCTTAAATAAACATAATGATAACCAATGAATCATGGCAGTTAATCTTATCTTTTTCGACAAAAATTAAGTAACGAGTTATGCCAAACTGAGTTGATCGCGTAAAACCCGATCTCAACGCTCACTGGAGAATAATTTAATGCAAACCTGACAAAGATCAGACAAAACATAAAATGTTGATCGCAATTCTGCCAGTTATATAAAGATAACGTCAGGACAAAGTCATACACATTTTGTGGGTTCTCATAGTTGACACAATAAAAAAGGGCTTATTATTCGCAAACAATAAACCCCAGTTATAATAACTATGTACTGATCGTTGAAACCAAGAATGAATCTTATCTCATGGTCAACGAATCAAATTCACTGGCCCGATCGTTAGTTAGACTTGCAATTCGCATCGCCTACTTTTTGCCAAACACCCCAAGGCCCTGAGTCTGCTGGATTATCACCTTGAGTCCACCACTGCGCTTGCCAAACTTTACCATTCCAAGTAACCGTATCTCCTTTGAGATACACTAAGCTGGCTTGCCATACAGTTGTACAGCTATCTGTGGGAGGCGTTGTCACCGTTTTCGCTTGAGCGGATACTAACGCTTGGTATTGTGTGCTGGTCTTATCAACGTTGAAGTTCAAAGCCACTCTTGCTTCTCCGCTCTGAGTAGCACCAAATTCAACATCAACACGACAACTTGCATTCATTGCTAACGTCGCCTGAGAGCACTGATCATTGGCAATAACAGCTGCATCAGTAACACCCGAAGCAAACGCGCGAACATTTTCCACAGTGAACGTGGTGCTCCCTGAATTCTGGATAACAAAGCTATGTTGCTGTAACTCCCCAACATTAAATGATGCCAGTGTCTGTTCGGTGGTGTATCCAACAGAAACATTCTCTTTTGGTGGTGTTGCTGTTCCGATAACACCATCGACGAAATTGCGCATAGCAGCGATATCGCTATAAACCCCATACATACCAGGACGAGCACAACCTATTCCCCAACTAACCACACCAAGTTGAGTAATTACACCACTGCGATTAATAACGATTGGACCACCACTATCTCCCTGACAAGAATCTATCCCACCTTGAGGAATACCCGCACAAAATGACACTTCTCCAACCGTTGTGTAGTTGCCACCGGCTTGACGGCAAGTCATATCCGACACAAGTGGGACGTCAACCTCTTGCAATCGAGACGGAGAGCTTCCTCCTTCAGAAGTTCGCCCTAAGCCAGCAACACTAAGCCAATCTCCGATGCTCGCGTATTGCGTTAGACTACCATTCGCAATCTCAACTGAAGAAACACCTTGAGGCACAGAGTCGAGCTTCAATACCGCGAGGTCATGAGAAAGCGTCGCGCGGCGATATGCCGGGTGCATATGGATCTCACTGACGTTTGCACGAACACCATCACTACCGTTATAAACAACGCCACCGATTTTAACCGCAATCTGACTCGGAGAATCACCCTCAACACAATGTGCAGCAGTCAGGACGTAACCATTCCCGATATAACTGGCCCCACAATACGATCGGTTACCATAACGACTAACAATTTGGGTGTAGAATTTCCAGTCACGTGGGTCGGCAGTTACTCCGCCTACGATCTGGGGTTGGATAGTGTGATTTTGCGTCTGTGACAAATCATCAGCACTTGCGAACATTGGCAAAACGGCTAAAGCAAGTAACGATTTTGTTAGTTTCAAAATATTGTCCTCTTGTTTTTGTAAGCACGATCCTCGTGCTACTAATAAACAAGCAGACAAAAACGCCGATACCAATGTGGGCGCATATCAATTTATTAACATTGCGAGCAACTTATAGAGAAAAGTCTATTGACGAACTGAATGATTTCAATTCGAATGAACCTAAATCACAATATTAAAGTTAAATACGATTATTCGTTCAGCGGTTTTCTTAAATAGTGGATATGGTGTGCAAATCCTTGTTTTTCATACAAAGATATTGCGCCCTGGTTAAAATGCCATACTTCAACAAACATCTGTTTTGCACCGTAATCAGAGAACGTTGACTCAATTTTATTAATCAAAGCCTGCGCCGTACCTTGTTTTCGATATTCAGGCAGCACATAGAGCTCATCCACGCTTCCCATCATAACTGGCTGGCTGACGGTAGAAATAAGTTCACAGAAGTGACCAGAAATAAAGCCAATAATTTCATCTCCTTGTTTTGCTACGTAAACAAGGCACTCAGGGTCATCAATATATCGAGCAATGCTTTTTTCTTGTTCTATCTCCTCTGCCGTTTTGAAAAGCTCAGGAGATTGAAGATGATGCTCATCATGAAGCTCGAACATAAGATCGTTGAGCAACTCTAGGTCGCTAAAACACGCAGGTTTAATCGCAAACGTGGTCATACAAAGGGTCACTAAAAATGGAATGGCTGTAGTTTGTGAGGAAAACGTCGTATTGGCAAGTCACAAATGCTTTCACGATACGTTTGTACTGTTTGAGCAACAAAAAAGCCCCTGTACTTAATAAACGTACAGAGGCAGAACCAACCTACAGAGTTCGAGGATCAGGGGTTAGTTAGAATTGAGTTTTTCTCAGCGTCGTAGCACTCGCTCAATTTCGTTCAAGCTACTTGGGTCATCAATCGTTGACGGAACGGTGTATTTTTCACCATCAGCTATTTGACGTATAGTTCGACGCAAAATTTTACCTGAACGTGTTTTCGGTAAACGGTCTACAACCAACGCATGCTTGAAGCAAGCAACTGCACCTATCTCACTACGCACTTTGCCAACAAGCTCACCTTCAAGGTCTAGCTCATCCACTTTGACGCCGTCTTTCAGTACAACAAAACCAAGTGGAAGCTGACCTTTTAGATCATCGTGGATACCGACCACCGCACATTCTGCAATCGCTGGGTGGCCTCCTACTATTTCTTCCATTTCACCTGTCGACAATCGGTGTCCCGCGACATTAATCACGTCATCAATACGTCCCATAATAAACAGGTAACCGTCTTCATCCAGATAGCCACCATCACCAGACACGTAGTAGCCTGGGAACTGGCTAAGATAACCAGTTTCAAAACGGTCATGATTACGCCAAACCGTTGGCAGACAGCTTGGTGGTAGCGGACGTTTTAATGCGACAAAGCCTTGTTGGTTAGGCCCGACAGCCTCTCCAAGTTCATTCAGAATCTCGACCTGATAACCCGGAATGGGCTTCGTCGAAGAACCAGCTTTAACTGGCATCATTTCGACACCTGTCGGGTTGCCCGCGATGGCCCAGCCCGTCTCGGTTTGCCACCAGTGGTCAATAACGGGCTTGTCCGCTTTGCTCTGAACCCACTCCAGTGTCGGAGGGTCAAGGCGTTCTCCCGCCATAAAGATGGTTTTCAGATTCGACAAGTCGTACTGTTTTAAGTGCTCACCTTCCGGGTCCTCTTTCTTAATCGCACGAAACGCCGTTGGTGCAGAGAACAACGCATCTACTTTATATTCATCACACACTCGCCAAAATGCGCCAGGATCCGGTGTTCGAACAGGCTTGCCTTCGAATAGGATAGTAGTGCAACCGTGAATCAGTGGAGCATAAACAATGTAAGAGTGCCCTACTACCCAGCCCACATCAGATGCCGCCCAAAAGACGCCATCTTGAGGAATGTTATAGATTGCGCTCATGGAGTACTTCATCGCGACAGCATGGCCACCGTTATCACGCACAACGCCTTTCGGCTTACCTGTCGTACCCGATGTATAAAGTATGTAGAGCGGATCGGTTGCTAACACCGGAACACAACCATGTGGCAGCGCTTGTTTGTACTCTCGCTGCCAATCTAAGTCTCTTTCTTGGTTTAGCTCAGCGTCGCACTCTGGACGTTGGAAAACAAACACTTTCTCAGGCTTCCAACGGCTGTCCATAATGGCTTTGTCTACCATTGGTTTGTATGGAATGACTTTGTTGATCTCAATCCCGCACGACGCCGTCATGATCACTTTCGGCTCTGCATCTTCAATTCGTACAGCAAGCTCATTAGGTGCAAAACCACCGAATACTACGGAATGAATCGCCCCCAAACGCGCGCAGGCAAGCATCGCCATTGCGGCTTCTGGGATCATCGGCATATAAATAACGACTCGGTCGCCTTTTTCAACACCTTGAGCAGACAGCATGCCAGCAATTTTTGCTACTTGGTCACGTAGATCGCTATAGGTGTACGTGGCTTTACGACCTGTCACTGGCGAGTCATAAATGAGTGCAGTATTATCACCGCGTCCTTGCTCGCAATGGTAATCTAATGCTAACCAGCATGTATTCATTACACCATCTGGAAACCAACGTTCTATGCCGTTTTCATCAGATTTCAAGATAGTTTTAGGAGATTCAAACCAATCGAGATTCTCCGCTTGAGCGCGCCAAAAACTCTCCGGTTCATTCTTCGCCCATAAGTATTCTTTTTCGTATGAAGACATATTGCTTCCTCCAGTATGTCCTGACATTGCTCTCGTTCTACTCAAAGATCGCTCTTTTAATCCAAAGATCGTCTCTTTTAATCGAAGACATAGAAGGGTACACGCACAAATCCCTCCATCAGTATTCTCGCACTTCGGCTCATAATGGCTTTTTGCACCACCCAGCCCTGCTCAGTTTGCTTCGCTTGTGCCCCAACTTTTAACGTTCCTGACGGGTGACCAAAAGTCACGGACTCTTTTTCACCGCCACCAGCGGCTAAATTCACTAACGTTCCGGGCACACACGCAGCAGAAGCAATAGCAACGGCTGCTGTTCCCATCATTGCATGATGTAGTTTGCCCATCGACAGCGCGCGAACGAGCACATCAATATCCGACTCATTAACGGCTTTACCACTTGAAGACAGGTAACTTTTCGGTTTAGAAACAAACGCTATTTTCGGCGTATGTTGGCGTGTTTGAGCTTCTTCTAAATCAGAAATCAGGCCCATTTTTAACGCGCCATATGCGCGGATGGATTCGAACATCGCTAATGCTGTGTCATCGTTGTTGATATCGTCTTGCAGCTCGGTGCCCTGATATCCTATCGATTCAGCATCAATAAAAATGGTTGGTATGCCCGCGTTAATAAAGGTCGCGTTGAACGTACCCACATCCGGCACCACCAAATCATCAACTAAGTTGCCCGTTGGGAACATACTTCCTTCGCCATCGGAAGGATCAACAAAATCCACTTGAATCTCTGCCGCTGGAAACGTGACACCATCGAGTTCAAACTCTCCAGTTTCCTGGACAAAACCATTGACGATTGGCACGTGAATCAAGATGGTTTTGCTGATGTTCACCTGCCAAACACGCACCGTCACAATGCCATTTTCTGGAATGCGATCTTGTGGAATCAGCCCAGCATGAATGGCGAAAGGACCGACAGCGGCAGACAAGTTGCCGCAGTTACCGCTCCAATCGACGAATGGTTTGTCGATCGACACTTGGCCAAATAAGTAGTCAACATCGTGATCGGCTCTGCTGCTGCGCGAAACAATCACTGTTTTACTGGTGCTTGACGTCGCGCCCCCCATGCCATCAATTTGCTTCGCGTACGGATCAGGGCTGCCAGTAACGCGTAGCAACAGTTTGTCACGTGCGGCTCCAGCCAATTGCGCTTCTTGAGGTAAATCCTCTAGGTTGAAAAAGACACCTTTACTCGTGCCGCCACGCATGTACGTCGCGGGCACTTTTATTTGGCTTGTTTGATTCGGAGTATTATTTGACATACGCACTCCTTATTGTGCCAAGAAATCTTGCGCGAAACGCTGCAGAACACCGCCCGCGTTGTACACGTGAACTTCGTCAGCGGTATCTAAGCGACAAGTAACCGGAACATCGACTTTATCGCCGTTGCTGCGTGTGATAACCAGCGCTAAATCAGCGCCCGGCTTGATTTCTCCAACCACGTCGTAAAGTTCCGTACCATCCAGCTCTAGCGTATTGCGGTTAACGCCTGACTTAAATTGCAGTGGTAGTACGCCCATGCCAACCAAGTTAGTACGGTGAATACGCTCAAAGCCTTCAGCAACAATGGCTTCTACGCCTGCCAGTCGAACGCCTTTTGCTGCCCAGTCACGGGATGACCCCTGACCGTAATCCGCGCCAGCCACCACGATCAATGGTTGTTTACGATTCATGTAGGTTTCAATCGCTTCCCACATACGAACCACCTGCCCTTCTGGCTCTACACGCGCCAGAGATCCCTGCACGACTTCGCCGTTTTCCTTCACCATTTCATTGAACAACTTTGGGTTAGCGAAGGTCGCGCGTTGCGCCGTTAAGTGGTCACCACGGTGAGTCGCGTAAGAGTTGAAATCTTCTTCTGGCACACCCATTTTCGCTAAGTATTCACCTGCTGCGCTGTTTCCAAGAATCGCGTTGGATGGTGATAAGTGATCAGTGGTGATGTTGTCGCCCAGAATCGCCAATGGACGCATACCAGACAATGTTCTTTCTCCCGCTAGCGCACCTTCCCAGTACGGTGGTCGGCGGATATAGGTACTCATCGGACGCCAGTCGTACAGCGGGTTGGGGTTTTGCTCTTGATCATTCAGCTTAAACATCTGAATGTAAACTTGCTTAAACTGCTCAGGTTTAACATGAGTACCGACAACTGCATCGATCTCTTCATCGCTTGGCCACAAATCATTGAGATAAATTGGTTTGCCGTTTTGGTCCGTGCCCAATGCATCGCGCTCGATATCAAAACGAATCGTACCCGCTAGCGCATAAGCGACAACCAATGGTGGTGAAGCCAAAAAAGCTTGTTTGGCGTACGGATGGATTCGACCATCAAAGTTACGGTTACCAGAAAGCACCGCTGTCGCATATAAATCACGGTCGATGATCTCTTGTTGGATTTTTGGATCCAGCGCACCACTCATACCGTTACAAGTTGTACATGCGTAACCAACAATGCCAAAGCCAAGCTTCTCTAGCTCTGGTAATAAGCCCGCTTCTTCCAGATACAAGCGTGCAACTTTAGAACCCGGAGCAAAAGACGATTTCACCCACGGTTTACGTACAAGACCAAGTTCGTTGGCTTTCTTCGCCACAAGGCCAGCAGCAACCACGTTTCTTGGGTTACTGGTATTCGTACATGAGGTAATAGCAGCGATGATCACTGCACCATCTGGCAACTCGCCTTCTTTCTCTTCCCACGCTCCAGAAATACCGCGCTGTGCCAACTCAGAAGTTGGTAAACGACGATGAGGGTTTGACGGACCAGCCAAGTTACGGCTAACTGATGATAAATCGAACTCAAGTACGCGCTCGTAAACGGCGCTATCAAGATCGTCTGCCCAAAGACCGGTTTGTTTTGCGTAATTTTCTACTAGAGCAACTTGTTCTTCATCTCGACCAGTTAGTTTCAAGTAATTGATGGTCTGCTCATCAATATAAAACATGCCAGCTGTTGCGCCGTATTCTGGTGTCATGTTTGAAATCGTTGCGCGGTCTCCGATCGTTAGATCACGTGCGCCTTCTCCAAAGAATTCAAGATATGAAGATACCACACGCTCATTACGCAGAAACTCAGTAATCGCGAGGACAATATCCGTTGCGGTAATGCCCGGTTGACGTTTACCCGTCAGTTTGACACCGACAATATCTGGTAGACGCATCATTGATGGTCGGCCAAGCATGACGGTTTCTGCTTCCAGACCACCGACACCTATCGCAATAACACCAAGAGCGTCTACGTGAGGTGTGTGACTGTCCGTACCCACACAGGTGTCTGGGTAGGCAATGCCCTGCTTTGCTTGTACCACAGGAGACATTTTTTCCAAGTTGATTTGGTGCATGATGCCATTCCCAGCTGGAATCACGCTGACGTTTTCAAACGCTGTTTTGCACCACTCGATAAAGTGGAATCGGTCTTCATTACGGCGCTCTTCAATCGCGCGGTTTTTGTCGAAGGCATCAGGATCAAAGCCCGCATGTTCAACCGCTAAAGAGTGGTCAACGATCAATTGTGTCTCAACCACTGGGTTCACTTTTGCAGGATCGCCGCCCTGATCTGAAATGGCATCGCGCAGACCCGCTAAATCGACTAGAGCGGTCTGACCAAGAATGTCATGACAAACAACGCGTGCTGGATACCAAGGAAAATCAAGATCGCGTTTGCGTTCTATTAACTGTTTCAGGCTATCTGTCAATGTGTTCGGGTCACAGCGGCGGACCAGCTGCTCAGCTAGCACGCGAGAGGTATAAGGGAGTGTTTCATAGGCTCCAGGAGAAATGGCATTGACGGCTTCGCGTGCATCAAAATAATCCAGTTGAGTTCCCGGAAGCGGCTTACGATATTGGGTATTAATATTTGTGTTCATGGTTTGCTTCCATTCAGTCTTTACATCTTGCCTTCATCAAGGTTTTCCATTGCTCCAGAAACACAGTGATGAGAGGTTCTCCTTCCTCTGTTAGAGAGAATGACAAAGGAAGGAGGTGGTCAACCAAAGCATATAATGCCCTCGTTGACCTTCGCGCTAGCGATTCTCGATAGGCACCCATTCTTGATGATCTGGGCCCGTATAATCGGCACTTGGGCGAATAATACGGTTATTGGCACGCTGTTCATAAACGTGTGCAGCCCAGCCCGTTAAACGGCTCATCACAAAGATTGGGGTAAATAGTTTGGTTGGAATATCCATGAAGTGGTAAGCCGATGCATGGAAGAAGTCCGCATTACAGAACAGACCTTTCTCTCGCTTCATCACTGATTCAACACGCTCAGAAACCGCATATAGATGAGTATCACCAACTTGTTTCGATAGCTCTTTGGACCATCGTTTTATTAAGGCGTTGCGAGGGTCACTTTCACGATAAATCGCATGACCGAAGCCCATGATCTTGTCTTTATTGGCTAGCATTTTCATGATGTTCGCTTCCGCCTCGTCGGGCGTTTGCCAATCTTCAATCATTTCCATCGCCGCTTCGTTCGCACCGCCGTGAAGTGGTCCACGAAGCGTACCGATTGCTGCCGTGATACAAGAATGAATGTCTGACAACGTTGATGCACAAACGCGTGCTGCGAATGTAGAAGCATTAAACTCATGTTCAGCATAAAGAATGAGCGAGCAATGCATCACTTGTTTGTGCAGCGCAGATGGCGCTTTGTCTGTAAGTAATCGTAAGAAGTAACCACCGATGCAATCTTCAGTCTGATCCTCGGTGTTGATACGCACGCCATCATGACTAAAGCGGTACCAGTAACAGATGATGGCAGGGAACAAGGCAAGCATACGTTCGGTTGCTTTCAGTTGCTCCTCGAAGCTCATTTCCTGCTCTAGGTTACCCAATACAGAACAACCCGTGCGCATTACGTCCATTGGGTGTGCGCTTGCAGGAATCAACTCTAAAGCTTGTTTTAGCTCGGCTGGCAAACCTCTAAGGCTGAGTAGATGTGTCTTGTACGCATCAAGTTCTTGTTGATTCGGCAAGTGACCGCGTAACAGAAGGTGAGCCACTTCTTCAAACTGTGCGTTGTTCGCAAGATCAGTAATATCGTATCCACGATAAGTTAAACCAGTTCCCGTTTTTCCGACAGTACATAAAGCTGTGCTTCCTGCGCTTTGACCACGAAGGCCTGCGCCACCTAATTCTGCTTTCTTTTCTGCAGTTTGAGACATTGTTTGAACTCCTTTTCTGTCTGACTTTTCCCTCTCTGGGGTGTTTTTAGCCAAACGAATTTCACGTTATTAGATGAGATAAATTCCGATTATCTTTTTCTTGGGCTTCCGTCTATTTTTGCTTTTCCCCCGCTATTTCCCTTCAGAGAATAACTGGTCAAGTTTGTCTTCGTAGTCGTGGTAATTCAGGTGCTGATACAACTCTTTACGTGTTTGCATCGAATCAACCAGTGCTTCCTGATTACCCACTTCTAGCAAATGTTTGTAGACCGTTTCAGCAGCTTTGTTCATGGCACGGAACGCACTTAATGGGTAAAGCACCATATCGACTTTCGCTTTTGCAAGCTCATCGCAGCCGTACAGTGGCGTTGCGCCGAACTCGGTAATGTTGGCCAGAATAGGAACGTGCTTTCCGGTCGCTTGCTCAAGCGCATTTGAGAACTGAAGGTACTGGTCCAGCTTGTTCATCGCTTCGGGGAAGATCATGTCTGCGCCAGCTTCCACACACGCAATCGCGCGCTCGATTGCGCTGTCCATGCCTTCAACAGCTAACGCGTCAGTACGAGCCATAATCACGAAACTTTCATCATTGCGTGCATCAACCGCGGCTTTTACACGATCAACCATCTCTTGCTGGCTGACTATTGCTTTGTTCGGACGATGACCACAACGTTTCTGTGCGACTTGGTCTTCCATGTGCACCGCTGCCGCGCCTGCTTTTTCCATCGCTTTGATCGTGCGAGCAATGTTAAATGCACCGCCAAAACCCGTGTCGATATCAACCAAAAGAGGCAAATCACATGCGTTAGTGATGCGGTCAACATCAACCAAAACGTCGTTTAATGTTGTGATACCGAGATCCGGCAATCCGTATGACGCATTTGCGATACCGCCACCAGACAAGTAAATCGCTTGGTGACCCAAGTTTTTTGCCATCATGGCGCAATACGGGTTTATAGTGCCGACAATTTGTAGTGGATTATTTTGTTCAATGGCGAGTCTGAATTTCGCTCCCGGTGTTAAGCTCATGACGAATTCCTTCTAGTCTTTGTCTAAACTTTCTGTATGTATAATTTGAGATTGGATGAGCTTTCGACTTCCTGATATGTGTCTTCTCATCAACATTTCTGCAAGCTCTTCATCGCGATTGCGAATGGCTTCCAAAATGAATTTGTGTTCGGTGAGCGCCTCATTCGGGCGAGATTGCGCACGTGGCGACTGGTAACGATACATCCGTAATAAGTGATAGAGTTCATCACACAGCAGAGATATTAACTTACTGTTTCTGCTCGCTTGGATGATGCGATAGTGAAAATCAAAGTCACCATGTTGATGGAAGTAAGACGCGCCTTCCATTTGGTCTATATGCTTGGAATGTGTCGACAATAGCATTTCCAAGCTTAAGAGCTCTTCTTGCGTAATGTGTCGCGCAGCTAACCTTGCTGCCATGCCTTCCAATGCTTCTCGAACGGCATAAAGTTCTATCAGCTTTTCCGGAGAAAAAGTGGTCACTCTGGCCCCAACATGAGGAATTCGCTCGATGAGCCCTAGCCCCTCTAAGCGCATCAATGCTTCACGCAAAGGCCCACGACTGACTTGATATTTCTTTGCTAGCTCAGGCTCTGATATCTTATGGCCAGGCTTCACATCGCCATTAACAATGACTTCAATCAGTGTTTCGGTCAGCGTTTCGGATTTGGTGTGTTCTTTCTCAGAACCCAGCACTTTACAACGAGCTTTCAACTCAGAGTTCATATTCAGATACTCTTGTTACCGACATCGAAATGTCTACAATTTCTTAACCTGAATATAAAGTAGTCGATCAAAGTGTCGACAATCAAGTAAATTGTCGACAATTTAGACTAAGGTCGTAATTTAAATGGGCCTAAAATGCCCATTAAGTGCCTTTTTTAGCAGAAATAAAGAATGGTGAGTTCATATTGTCGACAACTTATAAACCTTTAAGCTTATGATCTAAAAACTAAAAGCTCAGCTGTCGAACAATAATCGGATAAAAAACTATTCTTTAGGTACAAATTGATCAAAGACTTGTTGCGAAGTCATCTTTTGTGAAGCGGAATTGAGGTCATAATAAGCTGGCTTTTCATCGGTAAAAATCTCTAAAGTGAGTTTGAAATCTGGGTTATCGAACAAACCAGCGGAAAGAATGTACTCACCTGTCGGCAACAAATGGTAGAAAAGGTTTGTGCCACACTCACCGCAAAACCCCCTCACTCCCCAGTCTGACGACTGATAACGTTTAGGTTCGCCACCTTTAAACGTCACGTTAGGCCCACAATGCACCGCATGAAGTGCGCCACTCGACCATTTTCGACACATAGAGCAATGGCACAGGCTAACCTCATTTTTAACCTCAGCGATGACTTCAATTGCGCCGCACAAACACGTCCCTTTCATTCTCTTTTCCTCGTTCATTTCCGTCATTTTATTATGGCCTACCAAAGCGTAAAGCCGCGTGACCTAACACCAACTTCTCGCCGTGAACTTTATGAACAAAATAACCGAAATGCTCAATATTCTCTTTATATCTCTTTTACAGACAGATATTTAACACTTAATTAACCTTTACACCAAGTTCAGCTTTAACGCTTACAAGGCATGACAACTGAGCAAAAACAATAAGGCTCAACTAAATAGAGTCGCTAACATAAGGAACGTGAACATGTTAAAGGTACTCAAACCAACGCTCGCCGCTTCAATCATCGCAGCTTCATTTTCATTCAACGCTCTTGCTGCAGATATTGAAAAAATGCACTTTCTTATCCCTGGAGGTGCCGGTGGCGGTTGGGACATGACCGCCCGAGGTACTGGTGATGTATTAATAAAGTCGGACATCGTTGAAACCGTATCATTTCAAAACCTATCTGGTGGTGGCGGTGGCAAAGCAATCGCACATTTGATTGAAACGGCTGATCGTCAAGAAGATACACTCATGGTGAACTCAACACCGATCGTCGTTCGCTCGCTCAGTGGGATCTTCCCACAATCTTTCCGCGACTTGACTCCTGTTGCCGCAACGGTTGCCGATTATGGCGCCATTGTTACATCAGCCGATTCTCCTTATAGCTCTTGGGAAGATGTCGTTAAAGCTTTTAAAGAAAACCCACGTAAGGTGAAGGTTGCTGGTGGCTCTGCTCGTGGTTCTATGGATCATTTGGTTATAGCAGCAGCTTTCAAAGGTGAAGGTTTTGATGCGCGTAAAGTTCGTTACATTGCCTATGATGCAGGTGGAAAAGCCATGGCTGCCCTACTTTCAGGCGAAACACAACTGCTCTCTACAGGGTTAGGTGAAGTACTCGAAATGTCTAAGTCTGGGCAAGTGAAAGTGTTAGCGATTACAGCACCAAAACGTTTAGAAGCTGCGCCTAACATTCCAACTCTCACCGAATATGGTAATGAAACTGTCTTTGCTAACTGGCGTGGATTCTTTGCAGCACCAGGCACAAGCCAAGAAAAGCTAGATGAATGGAATGCCGCATTTACTAAAATGTATAACACCGACGAATGGCAAGTCGTTCGAGACCGCAATGGTTGGATCGACAACTATAAAGCGGATAAAGCATTCTTCGCGTTTCTTGAAGATCAAGAGCAACAGATGGGTGACTTAATGCGCGAGTTAGGCTTCCTGAAGTAACAATCGAATTGGGGTCCCTCAGATACCAACCTCAATGAATAACGTAGGTTGGTATTTCCCCATTGTATTTGTACTCTAAGTTTCACCGCATATGGACATTGTCGACAATCGACATGCACACTCCTTTGTTTATATACCCAAAGCGGCTCGACTAGCAGCGAAATGCTTAATTGTTAATGGTTTAGTTTATTCATTGACGTCCATATGCGGTCTTTTTTACTTTTGTTAGGAGTTGAATATGCCTCGTTCAACCAACTTTTTCACCAAAGAGTATTTGCTCTGTCGTGACCGCGTCGGCGCAATGATCTTTCTACTTTTCTGTCTTTGCTACGGTTATCAAACCTCACAAATTCCATTGTTTCCAGGTGATGAGTATGAACCATTCACCGCACGTACTCTGCCAACCATCCTGACTTACGTTGGTGTCGGCCTTTCTTTGCTATTGCTGGTGACAGGACAACCAGATAAACAAAGTGGCGCAGTGCTGACCTTCAATTGGAAGTTACTGATTGCCTTTTTAATTTTAATGGCGCTCTACGGCGTGGGCCTGACTTATCTAGGTTTTGTGATAGCTACTGGCTTCTTTTTATTGGCTGGCTTTTATCTGCTCGGGGAAAGACGTAAACCCGTTCTGTTTGGCGCGTCGTTTCCATTCGTGATCGCGTTCTACTTATTACTCACTCAAGGTTTGGACATCTATCTCGAACCGGGTTTGATTTTCACCATCTGGTAGTCAAAGAAAGGACTGAATTATGTTAGATGGAATTCTACAAGGTTTATCCACCGCAGTAATGCCAATGAACATTATGATGGTGATCGTTGGTTGCTTCGTCGGTACATTTATCGGCATGTTACCTGGACTTGGGCCGATCTCAGCCATTGCTTTGATGATCCCAATTACTTATGGCCTAGAGCCCTCCTCTGGCCTTATTTTAATGGCGGGTGTTTATTACGGTGCGGTATTTGGTGGTTCTACATCGTCGATTTTAATTAACGCGCCGGGTTGTTCTTCAACCGTGGTCACAGCATTCGACGGCTACCCAATGGCTCAAAAAGGCCAGGCAGGTAAAGCATTAGCTTTGGCAGCTTATTCGTCTTTCACTGGCGGTACGCTATCTGCCATTATGTTGCTTGTTGCCGCACCAGCATTGGCTAGCGTCTCCCTTAGCTTCCAATCGTCGGACTATTTTGCGTTGATGCTACTTGGGTTATCAGCAGTCGCGGCTTTTGCGGGGAAAGGTCAGGTAATCAAAGCGTGGATGATGACCATTCTTGGTTTGATGCTATCTACAGTTGGAATCGATAAAGGCGTAGGCGTTGAACGCTTTACCTTCGGTTTAACGGATTTAATGGATGGCTTTAGCTTCTTGTTGCTTGCAATGGCGACATTCGCACTGGGTGAGACACTGATGGGCATCCTTAAACCATCAAAAGACACCAGCGATGAAGAACAAGAAAAGCTGAGCAACATTGGCTCAATGAAAGTGACCAAGGAAGAAATCAAAGATGTTGCGCCTGTTTCAATTCGCTCTTCAATATTAGGTTTCTTCACTGGCGTTCTTCCTGGCGCAGGGGCAACCATTGCTGCTTTTTTAAGCTATGGTATGGAGCGCAACCTCGCACCTAAAGAGAAAAAGGATGAGTTCGGTAAAGGCAGTATCCGTGGCTTGGTTGCGCCAGAGTCTGCGAACAATGCAGCATCTAGTGGTTCATTTGTACCGCTATTAACGCTTGGTATTCCGGGTTCTGGTACAACAGCAATAATGCTCGGCGCTCTGATCGCTTATGGTATTCAACCTGGCCCTCGCCTGTTTGTTGAACACCCAGATGTGTTCTGGTCAGTGATCATTTCCATGTACTTCGGCAACATCGTACTTGTGATCCTGAACTTACCGTTGATTCCGTACATTTCAAAGCTTTTGGCGGTTCCAAGAACGGTGCTTCTACCGATGATTTTATTCTTCTCAATCACCGGGGTTTATTTGGTCTCCTTTAACACTATGGATGTGTTCGTGATGCTGATTGTTGCTATGGCTGCCATTGCACTTCGGCTCGCTAACTTCCCGCTCGCACCTTTATTGCTGGGCTTCATCCTTGGAGGATTAATGGAAGAGAACTTACGCCGCGCATTAATGATTTCAGATGGAGAACTGAGTTTCCTATGGGAGCGTCCTATTACCCTTACCTTTACTGTTTTAGCTGTATTGGTATTGGCAAGTCCACTAATCGTAAAGCTGATTCAAAAGTTTAAAGCACAGCCAGTCAGCGTTGAGCAGTAATCGCTGTCTCTTTCAACCTAGATAAAGCCATCCATCGTGATGGCTTTATCTTCCCCCTTCCAAATCGTTCGCTTGTTGTGCAGATGGTATTGACAAATCACTGTCGTTATATGAAGGTGATTGTATGAACACACACTTAGCGCAACTTAACCAACGAATTATCATCATTCCATAGGAATGGTGGGATTTTTTGATGCGCTCAGTATTTATCGAACCCACCCATAGCGGTGGGTTTTCTGTCTCTACCGTATGGGAAAAGCTCTCTTGGAGGCGGTCACAATGCAAAAAATAGCAGTTTTTGGTAAACCCGGCAGTGGAAAATCGACGGTAAGTAAAGTAATCGCGTCGGCTACCGGTCTTCCTCTTCATCAATTAGATTCAATAGTCTATAAACCAAACGGTGATCCCGTTGAGCGTAACGTTTTTGATGAAGCCCATAGCAATATACTAAGCTCAGATCGTTGGATTATAGATGGCCTTGGACCGATCAGCTCTTTCAACGCTCGTTTAGATGCAGCCGATACTCTCATTTATATTGATCTACCATACTCCGTAAGCTATTGGTTTGTGACGAAACGTCTCCTTAAAGGACTATTCATAAAACCTGAAGGTTGGCCTGATGGTAGTTCGGTACTGAAAGGAACGTTACAAAGCTACAAAGTTCTTCAGCAATGCCCCGCATTCTGGAATGATGACTTTATGTATCGTCTCGAAGGGTACTCTCAAAGTAAAGCCGTTCATGTCATCAAAAACGTTACAGAACTGAACAATTTTGTTTTAGAGCGGGTAAAGTAAACCTCATATCAGAACATTAGAGCATGTAGGTTAGATCATCTGAAGCTCTAACAATAAAAAAGAACATAACAAGGATTGTTTATGCTTTTAGAACTCTCACTTTTATTCATTGCTGGCGTAATTGGTGGGATCATTAACTCCATAGCGGGAGGCGGAAGCTTTATTACTTTTCCGGCTCTATTGGCAGTTGGTGTTCCTCCTATTATGGCTAACGCAACAAACACATATGCTTCATGTGCGGGTTACATTAGTGGAGCCGTCGGGTTCAGAGAAGAGATCATGAAGAACAAGCATGAACTGCTGTTCACAGTCTCATTCAGTTTAGTCGGCGGCGCTGTCGGAGCATATCTGTTGCTCAACACGCCAGAATCGCTATTTATGGAAGCTATCCCTTGGTTACTCTTATTTGCCACCGTGCTTTTTCTCACCGGTTCTCGTTTAACAATGCTAATCAAAACTGTCGCGAAAGAGCACAAACATGCTGGCATACTCGGAGCAATCGCGTTGGGTTTACTACTTGTTGGTGTCTCTGCTTACGGTGGTTTTTTCAACGCAGGTTTAGGGGTTATTGTTCTGAGCTATCTGGTAGTAGCTGGCCACCAAGACATTAATTTAATGAACGGTTTGAAATTGCTCGTATCTACGTGTGTTTCACTCATTGCTATCGTGATTTTTGTTGCCAATGGCTCCATTGACTGGCACACAGGTAGTGTTGTTTTGGTCGGTACGTTGGTAGGTGGGTATCTTGCAGCTCGTGTCTCTCGTCAACTGAATCCTAATCATGTTAAAGGGTTTGTTGCTCTTTCTTCTATTCTCATCACTATCTACTTTTTCATTGATGTTTATGTTTAAGCAAAACTTGTACAAGTGGATAACACTCCTACAAAAACACCAGCGCGAAAGATTAATGCAGATAGCTTAACGATTTTTTGTGTCACTCCAGCGAGGTTAGGAATCTAATAGCACTACACTGAGCGGCTAATGAAACCATTTTGATCACAAAGTGCTCGGATGGAAGATCCTGTATCACGCTCCTTCGTCGCTGTACAGGATGACGAGAGATAGAAATATGCCACTCGCAGTTAAACGAGTGGCATTGATCGAGAAAGATGGCGTTTTACATCAATAATAAGAGAAGGTAACGCTTACTTAATCAGCCCTACTTCTTTGTAGTATTTGAGCGCACCTAGGTGAAGAGGCGCAGATAAACCGTCTTTTACCATTTCCTCTTTCTTCAAGTTTGCAAACGCTGGGTGGAGACGGCGGAAATCATCGAAGTTTTCAAATACCGCTTTAACCACGTTATAAACCACATCTTCTGGTACCGCAGTAGAAGAAACAAACGTCGCGCCCACACCAAAGGTTTGAACATCACTATCTGTGCCACGATACATACCACCCGGGACATTTGCGACACGATAGAAGCTGTTGTCTGCAACCAGCTTTTCTACATTAGGTCCAGCTACCGTTACGATATTACTATCACACGACGTAGTGGCTTCTTTAATCGCTCCACTTGGGTGACCAACGGTATAAATCATCGCATCAATTTTGTTATCACAAAGTGCTTTTGATTGCTCTGCTGCTTTTAACTCAGAGACAAGCTTAAAGTCGTCGTTACTCCAACCATACTGGTTCATTAGCACTTCCATAGTACCTCGCTGACCAGAACCAGGATTACCAATGTTAACGCGCTTACCTTTCAAATCATCAAAAGTTTTGATGTTCGCGTCTTTACGTGCAACGACAGTAAACGGTTCTGGATGAACGGAGAATACGGCGCGTAGCTCTTTAAAAGGCCCGCTTTCTTCAAACTTACTGGTTCCTTTGTAAGCATGATACTGCCAGTCTGATTGCGCGATACCGAGGTCCAATTCACCAGCACGAATAGTGTTGATGTTATAAATCGATCCCCCAGTACTTTCTACCGAACAACGGATACCGTGATCTTCTCGCGATTTGTTAACCAAGCGACAAATAGCGCCACCAGTCGGATAATAAACCCCTGTTACGCCACCGGTACCAATCGTGACAAACGTTTCCTCCGCAGACGCAGAAAAGCCTGTTGTGAGTGCAGCCAAAGAAGCCGCAAGTGCGATTTGCTTAAACTTAAACATTGAACATCCCTTTTACCTGTGTTGATGACCGTTTAAGTATAGCAACCGTTAACAATTTGATAACGTTTGAGTTCTCATCCTTGGAGGTTGATTTATAGATATATACTTTTTTATCAACTTAACCTGCTGATAAATAGCGTTTATACTTTTATCCCATAAAAAAAGCGTTGTATAAACAACGCTTTGTAGTTAGTGAAACGGATGGTTACACCGTTGGGACTGACGCTCGCCACGCTTGGTTCTGGCTATCTGAGATAGATCGGAACAAGTCACGTAGCTCTTTCAATAAACCTTCTTGGAAACCAATGTTTTCATCGGCTTTCTGTTTGGCTGCTTGTGCGCGAGTCGCTTGTACTTCATCATCTTTGCTGCGCGCTTGCGCTTTGGTTTGCTCTACATTCGATGCTGAGTTTGCCATCTGGCCCAAAGCTTGAAGAATCGCATTCTTCGCTTGGTTTGAGCTCATCAACTTATCGAACTTACGGCCACCACTTGTCAGCTGCGCTGTCGTGTCTGCGATATTGTCTTTCGCTAGTGAGTGCGCACGCTTAACCTGATCTTGCTGCGTTTTAGACAAGCTATTGTTATTTAATAACTCTTCTGCTTGATCGAAGCCAGCTTTTTGCGTTTTCAGTACATTATTGCTCGCCATTTCATTCTTGATTTCTTTCCCTGCTTTGAAAGAACCAAGGGCACCAATAATTGCGGTAGCACCCGCTAATACACCCGAAACGACTGCCATCGCGATCATTGCGCTTGCCGAGTTGTTGAGTTCTGCCGCTTGGCTTTCTAAACTCGCGACGTTTGCTTCAACAGCAATTTCACGTTGTAGCACTTGCTGCTCACGGCTCAGCTTTGATACTTGATACAACAATGTTAATAGCGTCAACGATTGTGATACCGCATCTGATGGTGACTTGATCACCTCCTCACCGTTAAGCGCTTTCATCGTTGTGCTCATTAATGAGCTCACCGTCGGTGCAAGAGCGCTCATTAGGTTTGCAACAACTTGAGCTTGGTTACTCACTGTAGGAGCTTTAGGTGTCTCTAACTGGTAGCGTGCTGCACCAGAAACACCTGACTCACTTTGGCTTTTAACGGCGCCCGCTTCAAGCTTTGTTTCCGGCGCTTTTTCTGCTTTGTTGGTTTTTATGGTATCGCCTAAACCGTATAGTTCACCACGACCCGTTCCGCCTACTTTATCTAGCATAATAAACTCCTTATACCGTTGCAGGACGGCTTAACACCGTTTGCATAGTTTCACTTTTCGCTTGAATCATTTGCATGATGAGGCTCATCAGCTCTTGGAAGTCTTCCATCAACTTACCAATCTCTTCTTTGAGCTTATCAATGACAGCCTGGCTTAACGTCATTTTGGCTCGAAGGTCTGTGATATCAGCCTGAATCTCTGTCACGTGAGCATTGTTAGCAGCATGGACACTGTCCGTTGCGCCTTTACCCACATTGACGGCAAGATCGACGGTTTCTGCGCCATAACGAATCGCTTTCGCTGTTGTTGTCGCAGCTTTTGTGCCCATATCCGCCACTTTCGCCATGTTTGCAGCGGCTTTCGTAGCGATTTCCGTGACCTTTTGAGCTACCTTACCAGCACCTTTTGCTGCAAGTTTCGCGATACCGCCAGCTGCTGCACCACCAAACGTCACAACAGCTCCAATAACCGCGACGGCGATTTCTAATGCCATTACGACTTTGTTTAGCACATCGACATTTACGCCCGCTTCTTTTAGCGCATCTTGAACGGCTGGCTCTTGCAACGCCATGCTCACTGCTCCCATGACGCCACCAGCGATCATAAGTGCACCGGCTGCTGCACCAACACCCGTTGCCACCATTACGGCACCAACAACAATAGAAACCACCGCACTGATCCAACCAAAGATCTTCGCTGCTAAGCCTGATTTTTGGGCTTCTTTTGCAGCGGCTTCCGATTCTTTGATTTTGTCTTGGTTTTCCACCATCTCTTTTTCGTGCTTAGCTTTTGCGACCTTCACTTCCTGAATTTTCAGCTCGTTTTGAGCACTTTTCAGTTTATCCGTGATAGCAGCAAGCTCTACTTCAAAATCATCAGCAGATCCTGCGATGATTTTGACGGCAATCGAACCTGTTTGGTCTGCAACTGCATGGAGAGATTTTGCAATGGTATCGACGATCTTTTGCAGCTGTGCCATGGCTTTTAGCGTCAAATCATTCACTTTGTCACTAACAGCTGCGTTAGGTGCATCTAACTGAACTTTTACTTTTCCGGTGTTCAGTACATCTGCATCTTTACTCTTCACGTTTTCTACCGTCACAGAAGGCGTCGCTGTAGACGCCGTTTTCTGCACGTTATCTAACGTGGCTTGGCCAGATTCAGGGCTATAAACCTGTGTCTGGATGCGGTCAAGTGCAATAGAACTCATAGTCTAATTACTCCTTTTTATTTCTCACCGCTTCTAACATGATGCCTGCACGCTCATGCAAATCTGCATATTGTGATTTTCCGGCAGACATCTCCTTCGCGCTGTAAAACCCACTCTCTGCTTCTGTCAGTTGTTCCAGTTTCAGGTGACATTCAGCAGAGTGAAAAGGTGGGCGTGGATCATTTACGTCCACTAGCGCTGCGTAGCTGTAGGCGTCTATTGCCTGCAGATACTCACCCAACTCCTGACGAGCCGCGCCAAGGCCAATGAAAAATCGCGCCTGATAATGATCAAGCATGCTGAGTAATTGAAATACTTTCGCTGCTTGCTCAATCTTTCCCGATTGGAAAAAGTTGTAACCTACGGCATAAATGTGTTCGATGGTGTCCTGAGACACATCGTGCAACATTTTTAGCGTGCCTCCCTCTTCCAGAAAAGACAGCAGCTCTTCTGCTTGCATTTGGGATGGATCGGTCGCGTTTGTTTTAGTCATGGTTGGTTATCCTTAAATGGCTCGTAGGATTTCTTGTAAAATACTGTGGTACTTCTGAACAAACTTGTTCATCGCTTCAACGGTCGAGTTGTATTGAGAACTGGTGTCGTTCAGCTCAGTGGTTTTGATTTGCACTTCATCGTTAAGCAACTTGGATTTAGCACTGACAGAACTAGAAAAATTAGACAGTTTTTTCGACTTCTCTTCGTCTTGGTACGACGCACCATCACCGATAGTAATACCTTGTGTTTGAAGGAAGTCTCGATGGTTTGTTATCTTATTATCCGTCAAATACTTGTACTCAGGTGAAGCTTCAAAATCCGTTTGATTGCTGTAGTTAAAGTCACTCGCTTTGAAGTTACTTTCTGGATATCCCGGTTTATAAACCCCATCAACACTTTGCGTAGAGTGAATTTTTGATTGCACAACACCAAAAACTTTAAGCTGTATTGTGAGATCCTCTAATGCCTCTTTCTGGTCATTACGTTTCTCTAAACGGTTAACACGACGCTCATTTAGTGCAAGCAGCACTTGCTCATCAAAACGGTCTCCAATGCTGGACTCAACAACGGCCAACAAATCACGAGCCGTTAGAGAGTGCTCTGCTCTCACCTCGCGATCCGCTTTCTCTTTATCGGTGATATTGAGTAGACGCTCTTTCAATGCCCCTAAGTTCTTGCGCAATGCCTCGTATCGCTCAGTAAATGAAGCCCCGGTAGATTCACCTTTTACTATTTTTTCAAACTGTAATCGGATATCTCGTTCGGTGTTTTCTTTGATCAAATTAACTTGAGCTGCCGTTATCTGTGTCTTTTGGACATCGGCTATCGCGCTGTCCTGGTAAAAGTCGTCGATTTCTATATTTGTTAAACTCACCGCGAAGTTGGCGAACAAGCTAGAAAGGGTCAAAGGCTCAGTTCCACCAATAACAGTGTTAAGTGCTGCTTTTAGATTGTTCGTTCCACTCGCCTCACCATAAGCTGCGCTATATTGGCCTTTCACTTGAGCGGCCATTTCATCTAACGCTTCTTTAAGCTGCTGTTTAGAAATACCAGGAGTCCAGGTAATTCTGCTAGCTAGCGCACTTGCGTCATCGGTGCTTAAAGTAATACCAATGCCTTGAAAACTACTTTTTAATTGAGCTGAGACTTGAAGGGCGAAACTCTCTTTAGTCAACAGAAAGTCCGAGCTCTTCAGTTGCGCGAGATTAACGGAACCTAAGCTACTAAAGGCATTGCGAAGAAAAGAAATAGAAGCATCTCTCACTTCACGGGAGCCCATTTGATTAGCAAGCTCTGCAACAAAAAGAGAAATTTCTTTGGTGGCATTAGCCAGACCTGTCTCGGAGAGGTTGGCGATCTGCTCCGCTTGGTTACCCTGAGTGCCCAGATTAAATTGACTAACAAACTCAGTAGATAACGAGCTATCTACGTTTTCCGTCAGTAACTTACTAAACCAAGCCTGAAACTGATTTGATAGCGTTTGGTTTGTTTGAGCATTAAACTCGGCTGCGGTTAATTCGCCATCTGAGTTAGCACTTTGTAGCGACTTTATCCAAACAGATGCGGTGTCGGTCAATGATATATCAGCAAACGCGTTATTTTTCGCTTTTAGGTTTTCAAGTGTATCAACATAAAGCGCGATGCTTTGTGATTCCGTTTGTCCCGAGATAGTTGGCAATGAAGAGATTAGAGAGGCAAGTTGCTGAGTCTCTGCTTCACCCAGTACAGGGGTAAATGCCTCTATCAAGTTTTGTTGGAAAGTGGGTAATGGTGCACTACTCGCAGCTGTGTCTGTTGCTCCTGTCGTAGAGCCAGTCGTTTTCATATTCGTCATTTCCAAACCTCTAAATCATCATGCCGCGCATCACTGTGGGACGCTTTCTGCGTTTACCTGACGTACCTTGTAGCTGATTTTGTTGTTGCCGGCGGCGCTGGACTTCGTCTATTAGCTCTTGCTCTGCACGTTTCATGGTATTTACTGGCGCTTTTATACCGCCAAGTAAAACATCACCCGCAACAGGACCAACACCTAAGCCTTCCAATAGCTCGTTAAAAATATCGGTTCTGTCTTCAGCTTTTCTAATGGCAAGCTCAGCGTTCTCAATCGCATCGGTAAACGGTTGCTTCATCTTGATTCCTATCTTAAAGCGGGTCATCTCATCGGTGCTGTCAGTAACAGTCGTGAGTTTTTACTTTTTCAACTTTTTCAACTTTTTCAAAGGTCTATAATCTGCTAGGCGTAAACAGTACCAGTCGTCTAGCTCATCATGGCTTGCACCGCATGCTTTTAGATAGAACTGTGCCAATCGCTGGCTGCTCATGTTGCTACCACGTAACACATCGACGTTGCCGCGAATGACCCAATCGGAGGGATAAAGTTGAATGGCATGTTCAGCCAAGAGAAATAATCCGGCAAAGGGGTTACTCAACCCCAATTTTGGACGAACGCGTTTCAGAAGAACGATGATGATTTCACCGTCCTCCACCCGAAAAACGAGCTCTAAGCCCTCAACTTCAATTCGATAACCAAGTTGAATTTCACTTTGTTGCCAAAAGTATGGCGTCACTTCGAGCCCCGCTTGCGCCAGCGAGAGTATTAGTTTTGTTTTCATTACATCCCCACCCTTCCAAGTGGCTGAATATTGATTTGCTGGGTTAGTTCTTGAAATGACAAAACGGGCAGATCGTAGTATTCCGATTCAATAAGCTTTCGCACATATCGGCGTACATCCATAGACACAACTAGCACAGGTTTATTCGGCATGCGGCTTAAGTCACCAATGGTCTGTTTCACATCACTGACAAATTGTTGCGTTACTGACGGGTCTAACGCCAAGTAACTCCCTGCTGAGGTTTGACGAATACCGCTGCGTATTGTGTCTTCGAGATTTTGATCCAATAAGTAAGCGGGCAACATGTTTTGTCCGCTCGCGTATTTGTAGCAAATGTAACGTTTTAAGCTGGAACGAATGTACTCCGTCAGCTGTACAACATCTTTCTCTTTTTGGCCCCACTCAACCATCGCTTCCAAGATCACGCGAAGGTTTCGGATAGAAATGTCTTCAGAAACCAAGCGTTGCAAGATTTCCGTCATTTTTTGCAACGGAACAATACGCTGGGCCTCTTTGACTAGCTCCGAATAACTGCCTTCCATCTGCTCCAACAGATAACGCGTCTCCTGAATACCAATAAAGTCTTGTGCGTACTCCTTGAGAACATGAGACAAGTGGTACGTTAAAATTCTGTCGGGTGTGAGAAAACCGACATGACTGGCTACGAGTTTTTGCTCATAACTCTGTGCCACCCAAATGCTAGAAATACCAGGTAGAAAATCTTCATCTTGCTCATAAGGCACGCCTAATAAATCGATCTGTTCATTCCCTTCTGTCACCAAGAGTTGATCTTTAACAATTCGTCCTCGTGCAACCGGGACTTCTTGTAACTGAATTAAGTACTCGCCATTTTGCATCCCCTCGTTAAAGCGCAGGTGGATGCCTGGGAAAGGCACGCCTAGGTCGAGATATAGTGCGCGCCTCACCCTTGCTAGCTCTTCATTTAATGCGACTGCTTCCAAGCTTTCCTGAAGGCTCGCGTCAAGATCAATCAACAGCGGGACCGTCATGGCGAACTCTTCTTGCTCACCTAACTTACCTTTGCTGTTTCTAGAAGGCGTGGGTTTGCTTGGCTTCGCTGCTGGCGAACCGGCCCCTTGCGAAACAAAGCTTGATAAGTCGGTGCTATCTGATTCCGCTTGTTTTTTCTGTTGATAGAAAAGGAAGAAACCACCACCACCAACCACGGCGGCCAAGACCAGAAAAGTGATTTTTGGAAACCCAGGGATGAGTGCGAACAGCACCAAAAGCACACCACCAATAAGAAGCGCACGTGGCTGAGCAATCACCTGCCCACCAATATCCGATCCAAGATCAGAAGAGTCTTCATGAGAAACACGCGTCACGATAATACCGGCGGTAATCGCGATAAAGAGTGCCGGGATCTGCGATACCAAACCATCGCCAACGGTCAAAATCGCAAACAACTCAAGTGCTTCAGAAGCACTCATGCCTTTTTGCGTTACCCCGATCGTGACGCCACCTAAGATGTTGACCACAATGATGACCAGACCCGCAATGGAGTCGCCTTTAACGAACTTCATCGCGCCATCCATCGAGCCATACATTTGGCTTTCTTTTTCAATCAGTGATCGTCGGTGCCTAGCTTCGTGTACGTCAATTACTCCGGCACGCATGTCACCGTCAATACTCATCTGCTTACCAGGCATCGCATCGAGTGAGAAGCGCGCACTAACTTCTGCTACCCTTTCTGAGCCTTTGGTGATCACCATAAACTGAACAATGGTAATGATCAGGAACACAACGATACCGACCACTAAGTTACCGCCCACAACGAAGTTACCGAATGTATAAACGATTTGACCAGCATCGCCTTGTAGCAAGATCAAACGGGTTGTCGTGATAGATAAAGACAGACGAAACAATGTCGTGATCAATAGCACCGCAGGAAATGCAGAGAACTCAAGTGGCGTGGTGATGTAAATCGCTAACATAAGCAGCACCACTGCAATGCTCATGTTGGTGCCAATCAGTACATCCACCAGTGCGGTAGGAAGTGGCAATATCATCATAAAGACGATCGCGAGTAACATCACCGCAAGCATGATGTCTTTGCGTTGCCCTACTTTGTTTAGAATATCGATCAACCTATTCATGTGATTCACTATTTAAAGATTGCAGATAGCGTCGGTGCGCTTGGCGTGCTCCATCGACGTCATTTTGTTTCCAACGCGCTTGGCTTAAACAAAACCAGAGTCCTGCCGAGTCAGGATGAAAGTCGGATTTTAATAGGTGCTCACACACCTCAATCGCCCGGGTATATCGACCACTTTGTAAACACGCCACAGCAAGTGTTTGCATCGCCTCTTTGTGCTGCGGTTCTATTTCTAGAACCGCATCGAGAATAGAAATGGCATGCTCTGGCTTTTGGTATTGAACTTGTAGCGCAGCGTGAACAAGTAAGAGTTCAATGTCTTTGGATCTCAACATGTTGGTTAGACCTGGATAAGGAGATTGAGCGCCATAGTGAGGTAACGCTGATCAAGTTGTGTACTTTGTAGCGTTTCAGATGCTTTGATAAAAGAAGCGGAGCCTGAATCCTGTGCAAGAACTTGCAGCTGAGCTAACGTTTCATCAAATTGTTGACGGTATTTTTCTGGACGCAACAACTCTGAGTGCAGCAGCTTGGGCTTAGTTAACGCGATGAGATATTGGTCTGAAGGCCGGAGGTCATAGAGCTTCTCTAAATGCGTAGCGACCGCCTGTCCATCCGGAAGTAATTGAAACCGTTCAGGGAAATCGGCCTTAACCTCACTATGAGTAACATGCGTGAAGGCTTCTATGCCTACGTTTAAAGTGCTAACTCGAGTCATGAGCCTGCCACATCGTTATGTAGACGAGCCAAAAGCGTAAACGCTTGCTCTAAGGTCGGAAGTGTTACTTCTTCTCCTTTTAGCCTTGCTGAAAAAACCAGAGTTTGCTCATCTAACAAGCCGGTTTTAATTTCGAAAGGCCAGCCTTGATCGGCATGACACAAACACAGTGCACTTTGAATCATGTCACTGGTTTGATGCCAAGATAACGCTCGAGACAACATCAAGAATAACTGCTCACCCTGTCGCTCAATATGCAGCGTACCACTTTGCTCAAAATCCAGCTGCACCCGTCCAGCTGATGAGAAATCGACGGCATCGAGCCCCATTCCTCGGCAAAATTCATCGACGGATGCATCAATCCAACTCATCTTCCCACGCTTCCTCTTCTTCTATATCAATGGCTTCGTCTAGCGCCTTTTGTACCGCTTGGATTAAATTCTGTCGTTGTTCTTCATCGGCGAATACGTCAATTGGGATTGCGCGAACTAACTTATGGAACTCTCGAAAAAAATCGATTTTTTGTTCTACCGCCGTCAATTCCATTGCGTTGGCGACTTTCCATATCTCATCACTGCTTACCCATCGCTGCTCTACCAACGCAATCACATCAGCCATCAAATTAGAAACTTGATAAGCCATAATTCGTCCTTTCCGGTTTAAACATTTGGAACAGCTGATTCACACGATCTTGCAACGTATTTAGAGTTTTGAGTTTTTGCATATCGGACATCAACCACTGCAACTTAACCGAATCGATACTGCTACCTTGAACACTAAGATCTGCACTCATGCCTTGCAGCATAAAGTCAACAGCAGTCGATACCTCCTGCTCACCAAAGCGCGCCACTACATCTTGATAAGCCGCGCCGAGCCCTTGATAACTATGAACGGTATCGCGGTAGAAGCCGCGCAGCTGATGCAAAGAGCTAAACTCTTGCTCTTGGCTGTATTCATCAGCAAAATTTGAGACGCGGATTTCCGTATCGATTTGAGACCATGTATCTGGGTTTTGCTCGATTCTTAGAAGTGCTTGGTCAATCAGCGCTAGTAGGTGTTTACTTTCTGGACTCGCACTCAAAAACTTTTTAACGGCTTTTAGCGCGAGGTATTGATGGCTTTTCTCCTCGGAAAACCCATTCAAGTAGGCTTGTAATTGCGCGATGGTCGAGATATTTCCTCCCGCCATTTTTGTAGCCAAATCTTTGATCTTTTGATTCTTTTCAAGATCAGGGACTTTTCTTAAATAGTCCGAAACGAGTTCATGTGCTTCATTAACTCGAACACCACTGTCTTTCACTTTGCGCTTGGTCAGATCTTTCTCTGCTTTTTCGGAACCGAGTGAAGTGAGTTCTTCCATCGCATCAAAAAGTGATTGTGTAGCATTGTGAACACGGACGGTTTCACCGCGATAATTGCCTTTTTGTGAAACGTCGGGACGAGACGATTCCAACCCGTTTTGGATAGACGCATCAAACTTTGGATTTGTTGCGATATGATTGTTGATAATACTCATTCACTTGCACTCCTTCCGCACAATACAGGCGAATTATAGGAAGTGCGCTTTGTTGAAGCTGTCAAAATCAGACGTGTTTTTTTAGTGCGCTTTCAGTTTTCTAAAAACTCCCGACTGATATTCACTATAAATTGATTCTTATACTTTCTATCCTCTCAGCATCAATCATTGCGCATATTTTTACCTTGAACGATTTCTCATACATCACTGATATCCAACAATCTGCGATTAAACAAACGCGTTTGATCCAAATTCGCGGGCGCGTGACACAAGTCACCGGCACCATTATCAAAGCTGTCGTCCCTGGCGTTCGTGTAGGTGAACTGTGTGAGTTGCGTAATCCCGATCAAACTCTGTCTTTGTTAGCGGAAGTGGTTGGCTTCCAGCAGCATCACGCTCTGCTCACTCCGTTAGGAAATATGTTTGGGATTTCCTCAAATACAGAAGTAAGCCCAATGGGTAAAATGCACGAAGTGGGTGTTGGCGACCACCTGTTAGGTACAACGCTTGACGGGCTTGGACGTCCTTTCGACGGTACGCAAAGTCAAGAACCAAGTGCTTGGTATCCTGTTTATCGCGATGCGCCACCACCAATGCAACGTAAACTAATTGAAAAGCCAATCTCTCTTGGCGTTCGATCCATTGATGGGCTACTGACCTGTGGTGAAGGTCAGCGCATGGGTATTTTTGCAGCGGCCGGCGGGGGTAAAAGTACCCTACTGGCAAAACTGATTCGCTCCGCAGAAGTTGACGTGACCGTTCTCGCCTTAATTGGTGAACGCGGACGCGAAGTGCGCGAGTTTATTGAGCATGACCTAGGCGAAGAAGGAATGGCCAAATCGGTTTTAGTGGTCGCTACCTCTGATCGTCCAGCAATGGAGCGCGCCAAAGCCGCTTTTGTTGCCACTTCTATCGCAGAATATTTTCGTGACCAAGGTAAACGCGTGCTACTGCTGATGGATTCTGTAACGCGTTTCGCCCGCGCACAGAGGGAGATTGGACTAGCCGCAGGCGAGCCACCAACACGACGTGGCTATCCGCCTTCCGTTTTCGCCGCTTTGCCAAAGCTGATGGAACGAGCTGGACAATCAGACAAAGGATCAATTACAGCACTGTACACCGTGTTGGTGGAAGGTGACGACATGACAGAGCCTGTCGCGGATGAAACTCGCTCCATTTTAGATGGGCACATCATTCTCTCGCGTAAACTTGCCGCAATGAACCATTACCCTGCGATTGATGTACTTCGGTCAGCAAGCCGAGTGATGAATCAAATCGTTGAATCCGATCATCAGGCGTCTGCTGCTCATATTCGCGAAATGTTAGCTAAGTATGAAGAAGTTGAACTGCTAATCAAAATTGGCGAATACCAACATGGCGCAGATAGTCGAGCGGATTTGGCCATTGCACAAAGTGATGATATACGCGCCTTTTTACGCCAAGGCACTCATGAACCAAGCGATCTTGATGGCGCTATCGCTCAACTTAAAGGGATGGCGAAACAATGATAGAACGCTTATTAGAAATCAAAAAAATTCGCGCTGAACGTGCGGATAAAGCCGTCAAGCGTCAAGAATACCGAGTGTCAAACGCCGCAGCACAGGTTCAAAAGGCCGAACGTTCTGTCGCAGACTATCACGTTTGGCGCCAGGAAGAAGAAGAGCGACGTTTTGCTAAAGCAAAACAACAAACGCTCGTTCTCAAAGAGCTAGAAACATTAAGACAAGAAGTCGCGTTGTTAAGAGAGAGAGAAGCCGAACTTAAACAACGTGTGGCCGAGTCAAAACAAGCGCTTGAAATCGAACGCTCGGCACTTAAAGAAAAGCAAAAAGAGGCGCGACAAGCCCATAAAACCAAAGAAAAATTCGTTCAGTTGCAGCAACAAGAAGTCGCGGAAAAATCGCGAGAAAGGCAATACCAAGAAGAACTCGAACAGGAAGAGTTTCGCACTGTCGACATTATCTAAAGGTTCACTATGCGCATTACCCCAACAACTGAAACATCGAATACGCTGCACAAATCAACGCCGGAACAAGCGCCTCTCGAGAAGGAGGCCGAGCTTCAATCACAATTCGAGCATGCAATGACGAAGAAGCCTAGCAAGGGAAAGGAGTCTATCGTTGGGAATCCCCAAAAAAATCATACTGGCGAAGAAGACATACCGCTAAGGCATAAGACATCTCAAGGTCTAGATAAGAAACTTAACCTATCGAACCAAGAAGCCAACGCTGACAAAAACATCTCCACTTTAAAAGGTCAAAGTGACGTCGTCAGTAAGAGAGATATAGAGAAATCGCAAGACGACGCAGCAAATAGCGAAGAAATAATTAGCAAAAACAATAAATTGCTTAAACATGATGGAAAAAGCGATGGCGACACAGTTCTAAGCTCCCCTTCTACCGAGCGTGTTGATCCTCACTTTCAAGCTCAAGCTCATTTGAAAGATGATAAACCGACGCCGATGGATAAACATACCTCGCCGGATTGTCTCTCTACGCTTGAATCTGGCTTGCTTCCCCAAAGTGCGACAGAGACAGAGCTCGCTCAATATGGGATTAACATTGTTGGCTTAACGAAAAAGCAAACTGAAAAAACGCACAATAAGCGTGCAACTCCGTCGCTACAGAATACAGGCAAACGACCAGACCAAACTGGTGGCCTGCCTGAAACCAAGCCTCTTGAAAAAATCGTGACGAAAAGCGCACTAGTCGCCGTTAAAACGGATGAAGAAAAAGTGCCTTCTCAACCCTTTACAAGTGCGGTAACACAAGGCGATGTCATCCTAAAAAGTGTTGCTTCGCAGGCTCAACCGAGCCCAACGCGAGACGTAAACCAATTACTCCAGCAATTGGTGGACAAAATCTATGTTGCTCTGCCAACCGCATCGGACAACAAAGAGGTTCGGCTGTTTCTAAGTGAAGGGCAATTAAAAGGTGGTGAGATCCACATAAAGTTGGACGCTCAAGGGTATAGCGTGACGATTCGACAAGAGCATGCCCTTTCCATTATTAGCCAGCAAGCTAGACAAGATCTTGCTGAACGGCTAAACCGATTCGGCGGTGAGCAGCCACTTCGCTTAGCGATCAGCGAACAAACTCAACAGCTCGATCAACAACAACATGAACAACAACACTCACGCCAACAACGCAGCGTGTATGAAGAATGGCAAGCGGAGAATGACCTATGACGCCGTTAATAATCCCCAAAGTGGATGCAGAAAGTATCGCGCTCAGCAATCAACTTTGTGCAAAACAGTGCCACTTCCAAGGGACTGATGGTCAGAGCGTATCGATTACTGTTGCGCAAATCCCTTCATTTGAAGGGTTCCGTTTAACCACGTTGATTGGAGGGCAAACCCTACAAGTAGACTTTTCTCGTGCGCAGCTCCAACATTGGCTGAAATCGACCTTAAATGCTACTGCGTTTGAGTCCCTGCCTAACTCCCTCCAGTTAGCACTTTTGAGCTCACAGATAGAACCGCATAGTGAGGCAATCAAAGCGCTATTTGGTCAGTTACCCATTCTTAGTCAACTACAGCCGTTAGAGGCGAGCCAGGCCCAAGAGCATACTTTAATGTTAACCCTCAATAAGCCTAACGGCTCTCTTTGTTTGTGGGTTAGCGAAGGATCAGACGTGTTGTTGGATGCGCTACCAAACAGCGCTGCTCTACAAGCTCGACACCTCGCTTTACCTGTGTGGTTAAGTCTTGGAAGGACCCATTTGACGTTAAGCGAATTTAATTCGCTCGAGCTGGGAGATGTCATCTTTTTTGACGATGGTTACATCGCCAAGAAACAAGCCATTTTTCAAGTATCTAACCAGAATCTCTGGCGCTGCCAACTGGATGACCAAACTCTTCACATTATGGAAAAAGAAACCAATATGAATGACGTAAACACTTCAGAAATGTTAACCGACCACCAGCAACTGCCTGTGGAACTCACGTTTGATATCGGCCATCAAACCATCACGCTAGAGCAGCTTAACCAGCTTCAGCCAGGGTACGTATTCGAGCTAAACCAGCCTGTATCTAAGCCGGTAACATTGCGTGCCAACGGCAAAATCATTGGTGAGTGTGAACTTGTTAATGTTAACGAACATTTAGGTGTGCGCGTACTGGAGCTGTTCGGTGGCACGCAGGAGCCAGCATGATCCAGTTACCCGACGAGCTCAATCTCATTGTCAGCTTAGCACTGCTGGCACTGATCCCATTTATCGCTATGATGGCGACGTCGTTTGTGAAACTCGCCGTTGTATTCTCACTGCTGCGTAACGCTCTCGGTGTACAGCAAATTCCGCCGAATATGGCGCTTTACGGATTGGCTATCATTCTGTCAATTTTCATCATGGCTCCCGTCGGGTTTGAAACCTACGACTACGTAAAGCAGCATGATATCTCCCTTGAAGATTCTGCAAGTGTAGAAGGCCTCATTGAAAGCGGTTTACAGCCTTATCGAGAATTTTTGAAAAAGCATATTCGGGAAACCGAAGCCATATTCTTCACTGATGCTGCACGCACATTGTGGCCACAGAAGTACGTAGACCGTTTAGAGTCGGACAGTTTATTGCTCTTACTGCCCGCATTTACCGTCAGCGAGCTTACTCGCGCTTTTGAAATTGGCTTTCTGTTGTACTTACCGTTTATCGCTATTGACCTAATTGTGTCGAATATCCTACTAGCGATGGGGATGATGATGGTATCGCCAATGACGATTTCCCTCCCCTTCAAATTGCTGCTTTTTGTCTTGCTTGACGGCTGGACAAAGCTCACCCACGGCTTAGTGTTGAGTTACGGTTAATCACGGAGAAAGTATGCATTCTGCTGAAATCATTCATTTCACGACTCAAGCATTAACCCTAGTGTTGTACTTGTCATTACCGCCGATTTTAGTCGCAGCATTGGTTGGTACATTGGTGTCGCTTATTCAGGCGTTAACTCAGGTCCAAGAACAAACGTTAGGCTTTGTGGTCAAGCTTATCGCGGTCATTATTACGCTGTTCGTCACAACGCAATGGCTAGGGGCAGAGCTCCACGCCTTCGCCTCGCTTGCTATGGATAAAATTCCTCAAATACGATGAGTTATCACGACTTACACCAGGCTTTATTTTTGTACAGCCTGACGTTACCTCGGTTAATGGCATGCTTCATCTTTTTGCCTATTTTGAGCAAGCAAATGTTAGGCGGCACCATGGTGAGAAATGGTGTGCTTTGCTCACTCGCACTGTTTATATTTCCGATGATTAATCAGCAAAGCTTGCCCGCAGAAACCGACGGCATTTGGCTGATAATGATTTTGGGTAAGGAGGTATTAATTGGGCTATTGATAGGGTTTGTTGCTGCTATCCCCTTTTGGGCGATAGAAGCGGCCGGTTTTCTGGTCGACAACCAACGTGGGGCTGCCATGGCAAGTATGTTTAACCCAACGCTAGGCTCACAATCCACACCAACAGCGGTATTACTGACCCAAACGTTGATTACCCTGTTCTTCTCTGGCGGGGGCTTTGTCACTTTTATCTATGCGTTATTCAAAAGCTATACATCTTGGCCGATCGTGGACTTTTTCCCAACCGTTAGCGACGCATGGGTGAGCTTCTTCTACGCGCAATTTGAACAGCTTATGTGGCTTGGTGTGTTGATGTCCGCTCCATTAGTGTTGGCAATGTTTCTTGCTGAGTTTGGTCTAGCGCTTATCAGTCGTTTTGCACCGCAATTGAATGTTTTTTTCCTTGCCATGCCAATAAAAAGTGCCATCGCGAGTGTTTTACTGATCGTGTATCTCGGAATAATGATGGATCACTTTGAAGTACAGTTTTACGGCATTACCCGATTCGCAGAACAACTCAATACCATTTGGCAATAACGCTTAGGATTCTTTATGAGTGCAGAAAAAACAGAGCAACCCACCGCAAAAAAGTTACGCGATGCTCGGCAGAAAGGTCAGGTTGCCAAAAGCCAAGAAATCGTATCGTCTGCATTAATTTTGGCGCTCATAATTGTACTGTTTGCGTTCGCCGATTATTACATGTCGCACATCTCAGCGCTTATTCTCCTACCAAGTAAGCTTGCTTATCAGGGTTTCCAAGATGCGCTAGTCGATGTCGCTATCGCCATCGCAAAAGAAATTGCCTATCTACTCGCTCCGATTATTCTGGTTGCTGCACTCGTCGCCATCTTTTCCAATATGGGGCAGTTCGGATTCCTATTTAGTGGTGAATCCGTTAAACCCGACATCAAAAAGATCAATCCCGTCGAAGGGGCCAAACGCATTTTTTCCCTTAAGAGTGTGATTGAGTTTATCAAGTCGATCCTTAAAGTCTCTCTTCTTTCCTGCATTATCTGGGTGACATTACGCGGTAACATCAACGCTTTAATGCAAATTCCAACTTGTGGGCTAGAATGTGTCCCGACCATTACTGGCGTCATGATTAAACAATTAATGATTATCTCTTCGGTAGGCTTCATCGTCATCGCTGCCGCAGATTTTGCGTACCAGAAATTTGATCACACGAAAAAGCTCAAAATGAGCAAGGACGAAGTGAAACGCGAATACAAAGAGATGGAAGGCAGTCCAGAAATAAAAAGCAAACGTCGTCAGTTGCACCAAGAGCTACAAGCCTCCAATCAACGCGAAAACGTTAAACGTTCTAATGTATTAGTTACAAACCCAACACATATCGCGGTTGGCCTTTATTACAAGAAAGGCGAAACGCCCCTGCCCGTCATCACTTTGATGGAAACCGATGCGGTAGCCAAACGTATGGTCGCAATCGCTAAAGAGGAAGGCGTGCCTGTGATGCAAAAAGTCCCTCTTGCTCGTGCACTATACGCCGACGGTAACGTCGACCAGTACATCCCAAGCGATCTTATTGAGGCAACTGCGGAAGTGCTTCGTTGGTTGGCTTCGTTAGAGTCCGAGGCGGACTAACAAACCACATCCCATTCAAGATCTGGGCTTACAACTGCCCAGCTTTCAACCTCGATACTTTCAACGCTATAATGCGGTATCCTTTAACTGTATGTTGTTTTTATGAAATCTAGCTTAAGCATTCGCTCCTACACGAAACGTATGAGCCGACATACTCATAGTGATTATCATCAACTCGTGCTTCCTCTCCAGGGCAACATACAGATTGATATGGATAGTTATGTCGGAAAGGTGGCGGTTGGCGACTGCATAGTCATCCCCAAAAGTTGTGCTCACGGTTTTAATGCCGAAGAGTCATCACGCTTTATTGTTGCGGATATGACCACTTTGCCCACTCATTTGATGGATAGTAGTGTGGCTGTGTTTTCGATTAGCCCGCCTCTACTGAGCTTTATCCAGTTTGTCGAAAAGCAACTTGAGTATCAGGTTAATGATGAAATTGAAAACTCAATGGTTGCAACCTTCTATCTGTTGCTGGAGCAGCAAAAGCGGTCTCGCTCCGTGGATTCGCGTATTCGAGATGTACAGGTTGTGATCGCCGAGCAGCTTGATCAGCCACTCACCATTGCCTCATTAGCGAATGCCGCTTGCTTGAGTCCGACGCAGTTTAAAAAGCTTTTTAAAGAGCAGCTAAAAGTGAGCGTCCATAAGTACATTACACTACAACGTATGGAAAAAGCCAAAGCACTACTGACTCATACAGACCTTCCAGTTCAGTTGATAGCTGAACGAGTTGGCTATAGTGACCTTTCCGCGTTTAGTCGACGGTTTTCAATGCATTTTGGTATGTCTCCTAGAGAGTTTTCCCGATAGTCACTAAAATAGTCTTCTGGAACAAGTATTCCGTCTTTTCAGCACAAAAATCTCTATCGCTTTCTTTTATTCTTTCTACCCTAAAACAGCCATTCACTAGGTAGAAATTACAGTGTTAAAAAAACATTTCACCGACTATCAATTAGGAACTTTATCCATACTTTTTGCTTCAACCCTGTGGGGAACGACGGGCACCGCTGCCAGCTTGGCACCGGATGTCAGTGCTCTCGCCATTGGCGCATTTTCTATGGGTATTGGTGGATTTATGCAAGCATGTCTGTCTGCGAAGTCACTGAAGAGAGATTTTCGAAAAGTCGTACATAAGAAGAAAACGTTACTGGTTAGTATTATCGCCTTAGCCACCTACCCACTGGCTTTTTATTCATCAATGCGATTCGCCGGTGTGACTATTGGTACGGTTGTTTCTATCTCCACTGCACCTTTCTTTTCTGCTTTGTTAGAGTGTCTCTTTAGCCGAAATCAGACCATAACCAAACGCTGGATGATGAGTTTCGCAATCGGGGTCATTGGAATTACCTTGTTGCTGGCTTCTGAGTCATCCGCAAATAGTCTATTTGATCATGATATGAAGCATTGGGGTGTATTACTTGGCCTATTGGCAGGTTTGACGTACGCCATTTACTCATGGGGAGTAAAGGCTATGATTGACCACGGCATTGAATCGCAAACGGCCATGGGAAGTGTTTTTGGTATTGGTGGAGTTTTGCTTCTACCAACACTTTTCATCACGGGTGATAATCTATTTGCATCGTCAACTAATACGACGGTCATGCTCTACATGGCCTTGATTCCAATGGGGTTAGGTTACGTCGCTTTTGGGTTTGGGCTACGGTTTGTTACAGCCAGTGGAGCTAGCATACTCACGCTATTTGAACCTGTTATCGCAGCCGCACTAGCAGTTGCGATTGTTGGGGAAGAAATTTCTTTCATTGGTTGGGTTGGTATAACGTTGACACTTGTGTGTTTGTTTCTTCAGTCGAAAAGTTAAATTCAATGGATATGAGCCAGCCCCAAAAAGGAACGCTGACGGTAGATAAAGTAAGGAGCAGCACCTACCCCCTACTTTACCATTTGCAATTACACCCAGCCTTCTGCCAAATACATCAATCGCAATTGACTTGGTGAGCCTAGTTTTTCTAGCGCATCTAATTGGACGTCACTCAGGTTTGGGCATTTATCAAGATAAACCCGTCCGTTTGCTGCATCTAGGGGGAGCTTGTAGGTTAGCTTTTCGTTTATTTTACTTGCTTCCCCTTTATCAATCGCTCGAACAGCTGGCATGAGCCAATCCCAATCTTCTCCTAACAGTTTTTTAAACGCCCCGTTAGCAATAGACTCGGTTTGACTTGGGGCATCCTCTGGGCTTAGCTTCAAGATAGAATCTACGTCAGGAACCAAGTGCTCACTTGGCTCTGAACCCAACATCTTTTTCAGTGTTAATCGAGCGGCTTCCATCTCTCGTGCTTCTTTAGGCGCTTGAGGAGAAGTCATTGCAGTATCCTCCTTAGGGCCAAGGTACGCCATTAATGCGCGGACAGAAGCCGGATCTTGCATACTGAAGGTAAAGTCTCCTTTTGCATTGGAAACTTCAAGTCTAGGTAAAACACCAGACATTTCGCCTTGCATAAGTTGCTCTTTTACTTCCGTATTTAACCCGTATGCCCCAGCTTGGTTCGCCACCAAACCACCGCCGCTCATGATAGCAGTCGTTGCCGCAGAACCGATTGCCTCTTTTGCTATCGGTGTGACGCCCACCGTTGCTACAGAGCTAACACCGAACGTGCCCAGGCTCCCCGTCGCCATACCTAACGTAGCTCCAATGCCACCTTCAGCCGACAGTATCGCATGACCTTGAGCCAAGGTTTGCTGCATCGGCATAGAAAGACGTTGATCTCGCCCTGGCAGCTGTGAAATTTGTTCTAACTGATGATGGTAAGCCTCAGCATCACCATTTACGGCCGCTTTGTGCAACTCTCGACCTGTAGAAATCAATAAGCCAACGCCAGGTAATGCCAAGTTAATAACGGCGTTCACACCAGAACCTTTTAGCTTTTCTTTGCCCATCTGTAACAGTTCAGCAGCGAAGCCATCCATTTTTCCTGGATACTGGGCTTCTAAACTCACCTGCATACGCGGATCTTTGCTGATCGCATCAAACGTATTTTTAAGCTGCTGGTACGTATCGCTGCTCACTTTTATTTCATCCAATAGGCTGACAACTTCTAAGATTTTACGCTCAGTAAGTGGCTCACCGCGATAGCCTGAAGGACTCACTAGGGAGTAAGCCAACAGCGCAACCTCAGGTTTTTCTTGCTTAAGTAGCGCCTGCTTTAAATCAAGGTGAGTTTTGATGTTTTCTTGGAAAAACTTAGTGTATTTGCTTCTCAATACGCCTTCGTGAATAGAAGCAAACTTATGACCTTTGTGGAATGTGGAAGGTTCTTTTACTTCACCTCTTTTACTGATCACTCGATCATCTTTTTGCGCAGCAACTGCACGAAACTGTTCTAGATCAGGTACTGGGCTTTGGCTGATTTTTTGTGTTGTATTAACCATTTTTCTCTCCTACACACGAAGTGATTGAACATGAGCTTGTTCATGATTAGAGGTGGTTGGAATCGCTTGATCCAACATTGCGAAACGCGCTTGCCACAGCTCGGCCTGTTCAATAACTTCGTGAAACCAAGCGGTAAGGTTCGTCGTATTTAGATGCTCAACGGGTTTACGTCCTGCTAAGACAAGCTGTCGACCGTTTGGAGCCAAAGCAAGTGCGAGGTTGCCACTACCAATTCCTTGATAGTTAGCATGAGCAAGAAGCTCTAAACCTTTTAGTCGTTGTTCACCGGATTTTTCTAACCCTCCGAACGTTACAGACAACATCAAATCATCCGTATCTGTCGCGATGAAATACAACATGTAGCGATCATCGACCAGTAGCTGACAACGTTCATTTTCTTCAAAATTCAGTTCGGGCAACTCATTGAGTTGGCAAAACTCCAAGAGCAGTTGTTGAATCGTGTTCATAACTTTTTCCTTTTGTTTCAATAACTCTATTGAACAACGATTGCAGATTGAACGATGTCGGTAATGGCTTTATTTTTGTCACTTTTTCGCCTTCATTGTGAGGTTTTCCGCAGAAATCTCGCTCTAAAATCGAGTTGCCAGAGTAATAAAAAAGAGCAGCTCAGAGCTGCTCTTTCAATAAAGGTTAGATGCTTAGCATGGTGTATTTGCTCACTTCTTTTGCAGAGTGACTAACCCAGTTTATGGCTATCAAAAATGACTTCTGTTGGCGGGAACATATTCGAAACAGGTGGTCGTTGTGCATCTCCAAACATTGGTGCACCGAATGCAGATGTCGCCCACGGGTCAACAATTTTCACATCCTTACTCCACGTTGATGGATCTTTTATGTCGCTCCCCTCTTGTCGACCAACCAGTACATAAAGGTGTGTACCTGAATGACCCTTTTTAAACGCAACCACTTCTACTTTGGGTTCACTTTCAGGTGTTCCTGACATGCCTTGAATCATCTCAGCGGCGGCAGCAAAGGCAAATGTAGTACAGCAGCCAGCTTTCGCGGTTTGTACTGCCTTAGCAATGTTCTGTAGAGTGCTTAATTGCGGTGCGGTTCCTCTTTGTGCTGCAGCTTGAACTCCGTTTGCGGACATCGTCGCTCTGTGATCTTGCATGATTCGCGCTTGATCCGCGTGAAGCTCTTTTAGTCGTGGCTTTCCTTTTGTTTCATAAAACTGTGACCCCTTAACACCGAACGTATTTAAGTCCGTACAGGCAAAATCACCAAGCTTTTGAAGGTTGGCTTTATGTTCGTTGATAAGCGCGACACTCGATGAGGCTTTATTGGTTTTGGAAGAAGAGGCTGCCGTTTGTGAAGTGGGCCAATTTGAGCTAGGACCAGACGACAATCTCTCAAGATTTTTCAGGCTCCCAAGCGTTAACTTGTTTTCACCGTTCAACACATTTTTCAGCATCAGCTTCGCAACATCTTTAGGAATACCCTGCTTAGTAAGCAGGTTCACTACAATATCTTTCGCTTTATTCTGGTGGCTAATACGCGCGCTGATACTTTTATTTTTTGGTGCGCCCTCTTTAACAAAAATATCTTTACCGTTGTGTGCTCGAACCTCTTTGTCGTCAGCTTGATTTTGTGTCGACAAATGTGACGTTAACTGACTCAACGAGTGCATTTGCGATGTATTAATATTGACCATGTGTGATGCCTTAAACTTGAATAAATGCGTGTACGTCTGTTTGGCTAAAATCTACAACCGTGTTGTTTTGAAATAACTGTCCCCAAGTATCAACTAATTCGTTCAACTGAATGATTAAGTTAGCAATGTTGGTGAGTTCACTTCCAGCCGCGATAGCAACTTGAAGAACAACGTCTTTGCGTGTTGGATTCACACAAAACTGCACACCACCTGTTTCTCGATACAAGAAGTTGTATTCAAGTAAAACTTGAAGTTTATCTAGCGTAATATCATCTTGTTCTATAAGCAGGTTTTTGGAAATCAATAACTCGCCTTTTTCCTCTACGAGCAGAACATCGACACTGTTGTTTTCAGCAAAATGCAGTGACCACATTTGATTGTCATACGCTGTCACGCGCTCAAGGTTCAGCACTTCTCCTAGCTCAGAGAGAAGTATATTAATCTTTCCTGTATCCATGTTGTGTCCTGTCTAATTTATTATAACTAAGTGACATCGATATATTTATTGCAGCGAAGCCACTTGGGTATAACGGCTCATTTAAATAAGCGTATAAGGATAAAAGAGATTTTATGGCGAGATAGAAACCGACACTTTATTTCAACGTCTCATTTTTATTGCTATTAGCCGTTTTATTGAGAAGAAAAATTAAGGTTAAGCTGGAAAATAAAAGAGCGGCAATCGCCGCTCCAAAAATTAAATAGAAGTAAAAAATCACTTAATACCGTGAAGGCTATTTTCTGCATCCATAGCTAAAGGATTGAACGAGTCGTTACGAAGTTCTGCTATCGCGTATAGCATGCGACCCATGCGACCATTTCCATCGGTAAAGCCATGGTACCCGATAACTCCGGCGAACAAATGCTTACCTAAGTCTTTATCTTCTACAGGGTTCTCTTTCAAAAAGCCTTCAATGTGCTGCTTTAACATGCCCTCACCGCCAATACTTGAAGGCAAAGTGCCACCCGAAATATTTGGCCCTCGGTAATCACGCTCAACATTAGGCACCAATCGAGCGTGTAGCTCTTTTAGGTTTTCCATATTCAATAAATCTTTACCATTAGACGCGTATTCTTTCAGTAAAGACGTAATATTTTCGGCATCGTTTCCTTTAGAGTTAGAAGCATTAATGATCCACGCCGCAGCTCTTTCAACATTATTGGTTACGCCACTTTTGTTAAACGCGTCCTCTGCCAGTCCTTCAGCGTATACACCTTGGCTTAGATCGGTGCTTGCTAGACCTTCGATATGACGTTGCGCCGATTTAAGATGCATCACCTCCATATCAAACACCGCTTGCATTTGATTAATGCTACCTGCCGGGTTTTTCTGCGCTGCAGATACACCACCGCCGTAGTCTTTTACTACACGTCCAGCAAGCAACTTCGCTGCACTTTCGCCAATCAGTGATGTGAGGTTTTTACCAGAATCGGTTTCTAACATTGCCTCTGTCATCGCTCGCTCAGCTAACTGGTTTAGCTCAGCAGAGTTCGACTGAACTGATTTACTGTCTAACTTCGCAAAGGCATTTAAGACATCTGATGCGGTTTTTATGCTTCCATCTTTGAAGAACATTTGTCCATGCTCAACAGAAGAAGCAGCTTGTAAACGCTGAGCTTGTCCTTGCTCATTATCAAATACGGCTTTTGTAAGGGCTTTCGCTACCGATTGTGGGCTACCTTCGCGAAACAGTTTTCCTGTCGCTTCAAAAAATCGCGCTACCGCACCATTCGTAGGATTGGCGCGAGTAAATTCTTGGGTCGCTGCGTTGATTTGGTATTCTTTGCCACCAATACTCAGCTTACCTTCGTTAAGTATCTCGTTACGAGCTTGCGGCATGGCGACCTGCAACGCGCTAACACTTCCAAAACTGATCATGCTTTAAACCCTTAATGTGGAAAAATGAGTGGTATTCGTTTCCGGTACTTCGATTGTTTTATTGGTTACTTCTTGTGTATTCGCACTTTTTAACCACTCGATGAAATTCGCAAATGACTCATCGAAAAAAGATGCAGTTAGCAGTTGCTGAGGCAGGTGTATGAAACCGATATATCCGGTCTCTTCCTCCCAGCATACCGCTGGAGAGCCTTGCGTTAAGGCACCTTTCATATGTTGATGCAAAATATCAGCACTCGGTTTATCACCTGAAATTAGCCCGATAAGCGTCACACGATCTTCTTGTGCACGAATTGTGATTGCTGTGTTTTGCTCAACGAGTAGATGGCAACAATCATCCTCATCAAAAACCAACGGCTCCAATTGGCAGCGGCTGGCAAAATCTGTCAGTAAAGAAGTTATAAATCCATTAGCCATTCAACTAAATAATCCTATTTTTGTTGTTTTAGAGGCGCTGCTTGGTTGCAACACTTATCAACTAAGCAGCTTTCTTAGGTGTATTCTTAAGGATTTATGGCAGTGAATATTTTAGAAATGGTCGGATTTTTTTTGTTTAAAGGCATTAAAATGAAAAAACTCAGCAAGTGCTGAGTTTTTGAGGTTTATTCATGAATCGTAATTTTACGCTCGCTGAGCTGCTTCACCATGGCTTGCTTTAATGCATGCAGCTGTCCATCAATACTGGCGTCGATGATCCCAACTTCTGTTTCCAAAATGCAGCCTCCATTTTTCAAGCGCGCATCTGCTACCACGTCAACGTAACCGACTTCAGGGAAATCACTTAATACACCAGCCACCTTTTCTCTCACCTCAACAACCTGCTCTGGGTGGACATGTAAAATGACCTGCTTTTGGTTACTCACCAGTTGCAACGCTTCTCGAACTACACTCACCGTGGTATCGACATCATTGAAGGTATCGATGATCTTACGTACTGCTTCTAACACCACACCTGTCATTTTTTCTTCGACTTGCTGATAGTAGTCATTACAACGTGCTAAGGTTTCAACCATCGTTTGCGCATTTTCAATCTTGGCTTGTGCAAGGCCATCTTGATAACCACGTTGTTTTTCGGTTTCGTAGGCTTGTTGGGCATTAGCAATGATGCTTTCAGCTTTGGAGTTCGCGGCTTCAACTAAGTGTTGCGAATCCAGATAACTGGCATAATCTTTCGCTTTCAGCACCTTTAAGCCAGGTGCCAGCTGCAAATTGTCTGTTTTTATTTCAACAAATGAAACCATTGAGGAATAACCTGTTTTGCGATTTTTTTTGTGAGTCGATACGCCAGATCTCGTTGATCCGCTTCCAACCAGTTAGCTGTTTCTGCGTTTTCGCTAAGTTGCTTTTCTAATTTGAATTGCCAACGAAGAACAACATCTTCCGGTGAGTTAATCAAAATAAACCTCATCCAAAAATATCCCAGCGCCCTCATGCTTGCTTCAACAGACCTTTCATCCAGTAGTTCTGGTAACGAACGCTGCCAGCCTTGCGGCCAGCTGGATAACAGCATCGGCCCGTTTTGAATTAAGAACCGAGCGCCTTCCAAACCAAAAACGTTGTTCAGAACCTGTTTCGGGTGTTTTAAGACAACGCTTCGCATCGCAACACAATGCAAAGCTCCACCCACCATCAATACGAGTTGATTCAACGCGTCTGTCGGGAGCAATGCCAAACTATGACAAGGTCTGTTAAAAGCCGTCTCAGGAACGGGAGATAACGCCCACTCATTGATACACCATTGGTTGAACATGGGGTTATCTCTCCAGCCTTCGATATTTAGTAACCAAGGCTGCTTTTGCTCTATCCAACTTCTATGGATGTACTGGCAAGGCGCATAGTTAAACTGGTGTTGTACCTGCGCGAGTGGTGTTTCTGGTTTAACCACGCTTCGTGTTCCTACGACACCATGTAAAAGTAGCGATATTCGAGCCGATGAGTGCCGCTACCAAGAACACCAAAATGGCGATAAGATTATTCGCCGTCTCTTTGGTGACCTGAACCGACAAAATGCTTTTAAATTGATTGTTTTGAGTAGCAACTCGAACCTCTGATGAGGGTACCATCACTACGCTGATTCGATCGTAGTTCAACCCCTCAATACTGTTGTTCACTAATAATTTGATCTGCGGAACATATGAATCAAGCGCAATATCTGCCGCGTGTTTAATAAATACGGAGGCAGAAGCTGGAGTTGGACGCTCTCCTGGACGCAGATCTTGATCTTCCAAAACAACATGAACACGTGCCACTAGCACGCCATCAATCTGAGATAAGGTTGAGGAGAGCTCTTGAGATTTCGCGTATACCAAACGTGCTCGTTCTGCTAATGGTGACGAGATCAAATCGTCTTTGGGAAACACTTCTTTCAGTGTGGAAAACTGCTCTCTTGGATAACCTTTTCGCTTTAGCGCATCTACCGCGAAGGCGATTTGAGAACTGTCTACCATTAACTTGACGGTGTTGTCTTTGTCAGGTTCTTTTGTTGCAACGACACCTTCGGATAGTAAGATCGACAACATCTCATTACCCTCTTTCTGAGTAACGTTGGTGTATAACTCGGTCTGACAACCTACCAGAAACAACGTGAGCATGATGAAAACTGCTCTCATTTTATTCATCATCACTATTGTGCCTTCAATAAGGTTTCTACGTTTTGTGTGGTTTTACCCACGGTTTTCGCGATCAGCTCTTCTTGAAAAGTAATGCGTGTCAGCGCCCACTGCATTTGCAGTAATTGCGCCGGATCATCACCCACCATCTTCATGTTGTCTTGCAGGTTACTTTTCGCGTTATCGATAGTGTTTTTCAACTCGCTGATGTTTTCTAGCAAACCGCCCTCCAGGCCATTACTTGCCTCGGGAACCGACATGGCTTGCTCAAAACGTTCGCTTAAACCGTCTTCGACTTGCGCATCCTGCAACTTATCAATGTTGGTTTGCATCACCTCGGTGTACTGCGTGTTTATCATATGTACTCCTAAGATAAATCTAACTTGTGACTGTGAGTCATGATGTTTTTCACCATCGCATTTTTTTGGATCATGAAGCTAAGTTCATCACGAACCATGTCCAGTGTTGATGCCATATTAGGTAACGACTTCAACTCTGCCCAGCAATGCCATAAGGCTTGTTCTTTCTGGGCACCCAGTAGAAAATGCTGCGCTAGCATTGCTTTTAGTGCTGTTTTATCAGCAGGTGGTTCGGCAATAAGCTGTCCCGAAAAATTCCCTAGTAACTCCTGCTTCAACACCTTTAACAAATCAGATTGTGGCTGCTCGTTGCCTTTTGCACTCTTCGCCTCATGAAAGGCGTACCACATTGCCTCTCGTTTAACTTGAGGGTCGGAGAACGCTTCACTTAACGATGATAAGACACTTTGTTTACTGACAACCTCTGCGTCTTTTAATGATTCGTACCACGCTTTAATATCCGCCAGTTTGGCTTCTGTTTTCTCTAGCGTCTCTTTTGGAGAAACATGTGAAACTTGCTCTTGCTTGTCACTTCGCTCCATGAGTGCTTTCATCTTGTCTTCATCGCTCCGCTCATAATGGCGCGACTCCGACTGACGCAAAGATTGGTGTTGAAGACTTAGGTTACTTGAATCAATGATCATCCAAGATTCCTAATGTCCTGAGAAAAGCTCGCAGCAAATGCTTGGCTTTCTTCGCTTCCTTGTGACGCAAGTTCTACCCAGCTTTCCGCTTTGCTCAGTAAACCGGCTTTGGCAGAAGCAAGAGCCGCTAAGCTGATCAGATCTGGATAGGCGTTACAAAGCGGTTCGAGTAATTGATGAGCCTCTTCATACAAGCCTTTATTCATGAGGCTCATTGCACGAATCATCGCAACGGTCTCTTCAGAACCTGAGCTTGCTTCAAGGCCATCTGCAATCGTGTTGGCTTCTTGATGACGATGCATACCTGTTGCCATCAGCGCGATTTCAGCCAGCAGTTGGCGCGTTTCTCGTTCCATGCTTTACACCTTCTGGAGAATCGACTGCATCACATCTTTAATCGCACGAGTGGTGGTCGCATTGATATTGTAAACAACAGACCATTTGTTGATCGCGTGCTGAAGCTCGGCAAGCTTTGATGGATCATCGGCATTGGTTTCTAGGTTCTTGATGGCTGCCGTCACTTCTGTGTTGGCATCTTTCGCTTGTTGTTCTAACTTAGCTTTAACATCATCAAGGTTTACACTGTTACTAGCATCGTAAAATGACATAAGACTTCCTCGTATTTTTTAGTTAGCTTCGTATGATTCAACGACCGCATGGGCGGCTGTGTAAGCTTCATACTGTTTGAGTAGCAATTGGTACTGCTGTGGTGAGCACCCTAAATCCAACTGACGTTTCACCACCGCTTGTGCTTCTAAGAGCTTGCTCTTAATCTTGTGCACTTCCGCACCGTTTGTGTCGTTATTTAAAATTTGTTCAAGATTTGTCATTGTTCGTCTCGCCTTCATATCCAAGTTCTATTGTTATCACCCGCCCGCCTTTAACCAACTCAATACCAGCAGGTGTAACACTGGATATTCGGTAGCCCTGAGGCGTTCTTGCACCGACCATATAGCGAACGTTATCGGTCAGAATCACATATGGAACCTGGCCAAAGTTAACGCTACGAAACGGGAAATCGATGTTAGTGCCTTTACTCACCTTAGGTATGGATTTCAAAACTAAGTACGGTTTCTCACCATATTGTTCCCGGAAGTCTCGGGTCACACCGTAAAATCGAGTCGTTTCGATATCATCAAGCTCACCACGAACTTCGATGCGATCACCGCTGGTGACCAACTGGACTTTCTTCAGTAGCTCCGCATCCGTTAATAACGCTTTTAGCGTATCCATGTAGGCACCCGCTCGCTGCAGTTCAACCTTCCACGCAACAAGACCAGGCACGTCTCGCTCCAAGATTTGTTCAACTTGGTTCCAGCGGCTTGCATCATCGATATAGCCCGTCAGCAGCAGTGTGCCGGTCTCATCGCCATTTTCGACTTTCACTTGGTGATAGCCGAGGTTGCGCAAAATAAATCGAACCCCGCGACGGATTTCTTCCATCGTTCTTAAGTCACTTTTGTAATTGATGCCCAAGACATCAATTCGACCAAGCAGATCGAGTTTCTGTGTTCGGTCTTCAACATAACCCTCTAGGACTGCTTGGCGTGCGGCGGCATTCCATTCCACACGAACGTCGCTAAGTTTGAGCTCGCCTAAGATGTTACGTACCAAAACAATGGGTTCTGCTTCTGTAACAATTTCATTGTTGTTTCCGTTAGCTTGGCTGTACCACATACCGGCAAAAATGACACTCGGGACAAAACTACAAAGCAAAGCGATGAGCGTTGTTTTTTTCCAGCTAGAGCGTTGCACAGCAACCACAGGTGTATTCTGTTGGCTAGATTCGTCGCTGACGTTACTCACAATTAACGCATCTTCCGCGTATCCCAGAGCGAACTTCACAACGCCGACCGAGACAACAGCATGGCGTGACAACTCGATACCATCACCTGCAACAGCGATGTCTTCACTGTTAATATTTGCCTCTTCGCAGCCTCGTAAAATGACCGAGTCTTGCTGGCAAACGAGGGTGAAATGGTTCGCTTCGACCCCAGCATCAGACAGTACAAGATCAGCAATAAAGTCGTCACTGCCAAGCACGAGAGCACCTTCAGGTAAGGTGACTTCTACTCCGGTATGCACGCCTGATAAAATACGAATTTTCCATTGCTGCATCGCGGTTAAGACTCCTCTGAAGGGCGCACACACTCACTTTGTGAGTCATCACATTCCAATACTTTCACCCGCCAACCCTTTTGCCCTGTTGGTAATTGGCACTGCGTTAATTGAGACGACTTTTTCTGTGACAATAAGTCTTGTTGATAGCGCTCGGCCTGAACCCTCGATGTGCAGCTATATACTTCCACTACCGATTTAAATTCAGCGCTATTGTTGGAGATGTTGTTAAGCCTGCCTATACTTGGTCGCAAGTCATATTCGTTGCCAATCAACACACTATCGCCAATACCATCCACAACAATTCGAGGTTCTAAAATAAACATTCGTACTGTGCGGCGCTTAGTATTGGTATTACTTCTAAACAGCGCGCCTAAATATGGGATGTCTCCTAGCAATGGCACTTTACGTAACTGATGGCTCACTTCATCTCGGTACACACCACCGATAAGTAAGCTTTGCCCTTGTTTAACCGTCGCTAAGGTGCTGATTTCAGTTTTACGAACGGAAGGAAGATCATCGACGCCACCATCAGCGATCTTTGCACCGTCTTCGAGATGAAGGCTCAGGTTAATTTCAGGTCGTGCAGCAAATCTATCACCAACGATACGTGGGACAATTCTCAGTAACGTGCCATACGTGACCTCTTCCAGCGCTGCGGTTTCTTTACCAACCAGCTTGACGTAAAACGTGCTGCTGTTGTTCAGTACCGCTTCGACATTTTCCTGAGTTAACAATGTTGGTCTTGAAACCACTTGAGCACTGCCTTTGGATTCCAATAAACGAATTTGAGCCAGCAAGTAATTTAGGTTGGTTGAATCAAGCAAGGACTTAAAGTTCTGTCCACTGCCGAGCGTCACATCCCCCGAATTCACATCACCTGTTGTTTTGATATCGACAATGCGGTTGTTTCCGACAGACACTCCTGCTCGCCAATCCACGCCTAACTGACTTAAATCGTTGGCACTGATATCGACAATCGATAGCGCGACTTCAATTCTTGATTGCGGCTGGTCTAATTGCGCGACCAGTTTACGATAGAGCGGTAATCGTGCTTGAGTATCACGAACGATAATCGCATTAAGGCCCGGCTCTGCTTCAACTGTTGCGCCACCATGAACTGAGGCGGTTTTATTACTTTTTACAGGCTTATCTGGACTGGTAACTTCTTTGCTAGACGCACTCGCCACTTGCGTTTGAACACCAGACACGACCCGTTTTAACACCGATGCGATGCCCGGGACCGTAATTGTCTGATCTCGATATGCAATTTCTCTATCCGTTGCAGAAGCGTACTTCAAAGGAATTATCTCAACGAATAATTCGTCGGTTGAATTCGATTTCTGCAGCAAGCGCGTTTCCAATGCCTCCGCCGTTTGTACCACTAAGTCGACATAACGTGGAGGACCCGCAAGATAGACTAACCCTTTGCTCTCAGCGGCTCTCCAACCATAACGAGAATCCCAAACGCCGGTGGAAATTAACGTACTGCGTAGCTCTCTAGCCGTAAGTAATTCCAATTGAAGTAAACGTGAGCGAGTTTCTGTCGCCTTATAGACATGTAAGACGGCACCATCGAAATACCACATCAAGTTGTACACTTGCGATAAGTAATCGAGGAATTCCGCGGGATCTTCAGGGGTAAAACGCCCATTCACTCGATCGTTGACTTTGTCACTAACAGAAACCGAGACACGATAATTTGCACCGAAGTTATTCAACAACTCTTTTAATGAGTCGTTATCTGCATAGTAGCGGAACGGTTGTTCGGGCCAGTGTAAGTCTGTTGCTTGCGCGTATCCCAAAGGAACAACACTCACTGCGCATAACAATGCCTTTGTTGCAGCACGCCTAATGTTGGGAAAGATTTTTAGCATCATGGTAACCACACTGTATGGTTGATTGTGTGGTTCACGCGTGCTTGTTCCAGTAATGCAATGTAACGTTCGCATAGATTGACGTGCTTAGAAAGCAAAGCAGAGAACCGTTCCACCGAACAGTCCTCAACCCTTACTTTACTTTGCAAAATCAATTGCTGATCATCATTGGTTGTCAGTACGCCGCCATCCTCACGAATGGTTTTTAATGAGAGCTGCATGCAACGTTGTAACGCTTGTTCTTGTTGATAATCTAGATGCTCTTTAAACTGGAAGGGTAACGTCGCTTCCCATAAAATCCATGACGCATGTTGCTTGATGGTCAGTGATAACTGGTCAACCTCGATGTTGTAAGAACCATTTTCTGAGGCAATAAAATCCCCTACCTTTAGCGCTTCCGCTAAAGATTTCATCATCTTATCTAACATTTAACGCCCTATTTAGATCTGGCTGAGGTGATTGCAAGCCTGGCCGCACTGACCACTTTGAGTATCAAAATAGTAGTGATCGATATCACCAACAGTTTGCATGTTCTTGAACCATTGCCATACTTTCGCAACCGCATTTTGGTCGTTGTAAACCACATCGCATGCATCCCAAACTTCGTTCAGCTCGGGGGCCTCAAGTCGCACTTCCGAACACCAATTTTTCCACTCAGAAATAAATTGTTCGGTTGTAGAGGTGTACTCCGCGAACCCTTTCAGCTCGTCTAAAGACGGTTGCCACTTCTCAATTAACGAACGATGACATTCAATCACTTGCAACTGTTGTTCGCTTAACGTCCCAAGTTGCTTTTTAAGTTGATGCTGCTGGCTCTTAATGAGATCGAGTTGCTGTTGAACAAAGACGGCACTGGTGTCTTCCCCTGATAGCTTCGACCAATATTCCTTCTGAATATCGAGTTGATTGATAAGTTGTTCAACTTTAATCGAAGCATGAAGAGCACTTTGATCGACTTGTCGGTTAATCCACTCGTTGAGTGATAAATGGAAACAAAGCATCAACGTTTTTGGGACAGCCAAATTAAAGCGAAAGCCCAGACGAGAGTTGATGTAGTCCAGCCTTTGTTCGAACGTTGTGATTGTGCTGCTATCACTGAGCTGCGATCCAATTTCCAAAAATAAACGCATGGCAAACCGGTCTATCGAAGCACCAAGTTTTTGATACGTTTTTACTAACTGGCTAGCGCACAAGCTATCGACGACATTTCTATCCAACAAGCGTTGAAGTAAAGATAACTGCTCATAATTTATGACGCCTTCACTCAACAATTGTCGGTGATTGACGTGCACAACATTGAGATCCTGCGTTGGTTTCGAGGCGCTTTCATAACGAGCTCCTCTTTGTAAAACAGTCACTTTCCGCTGTGTCACTATGCTGTCTGGAAAAAGCGAACGGCGTCGCCAATGCTGCTTTTTCATTTATGTTCGTCTCCGCACCCCTTTCGAACAATCCAGAAAGAAAGAGATGTAATAATTTTTAATCGTTCGTTGTTACACGATACATAATAGAATTTACACTGGTGAGTGACTTTCAAAATTAGTCAGAAAATTTTAGTCCCAAGTCATTTCATTTCGCGATAGCCACTTGATCGTCTCCCGAACGTACGCGGCTTGGGGTCGTTCCAAAACGACGACGGTAACTCTGCGTAAAGTAAGACTGGCTGGAAAACCCTGCCTCCATCGCCACATCTACGATGCTCATCTTACTCGTCAACAGCAGTTTATGAGCATGCAGTAGTCGACGCTCACTGATCCAGGCTCTTGGAGAAATGCCATAGTGCTCATTAAAAAGCTCTTTAAAAGTGGTTAAGCTGGCACCAAACTCCTGCGCGTAGTCTGTCAACTTCCATTCTTTTAAGTAATGCTGTTCCATAAACCGACGTAACCGTTCCGACGTACGGTTTGTTTGTTGTGACAGCAACGCATACAGTGATTCTCCTCCTTTGCTGTGTAGCAAGAGAATGAGTAGTTCTTCGTATTTTAGGCACATAATGGCATCAGGGTACGCTTGTTGCTCAAGCGTCTGCATGCTAGAAAGCACTTGTTCAACGAGTATGTTCAAACCAAAAGTAAACAAACCAGAACAAACTTTGTCTACCTTAGGCAGCATCATCAAGAGATCACTGTGTTTTTGCAGCAACTGACTAACGAGTTCATTGTCGTAGGCAATAATCGACGCTTTGTATGCCCCATCTAGCGGAGAGTACTCTAACAAGTAATCTCCTTGGGATAGAAATACCCCATTTTCTGCAGCAACATCGATTGTGCAATCACCTGTTTGAACTCGAAGCTGACCATTGTGAACGACAACAATGTGAGACTGGTCTGAGTGAAATACTTCGTCAGATTTTTCATAGCAGGAAAAACTACGAATTTTTCGTGAACTCGAGTCGACCCTTTCTGAGTTTAGTTGGCCTGACACATCCATTTTCTACCCTTCATTATTTTGAGTTTCTCAGTGCAAATGTTGAGAAACTTTCAAAGCACTACTTTGATTGTTGTTATTTCTAAGTACTGCTGTATGAATTAAAGAAGCAAAGAAAAGAGCATAGAAGTTCTATCACTTACCATACCCCCCGAATAATTAGCGAATAACCCAAGCATTACCTTTACCTAAAGGTAAAAGTTTGACTTAGTAAATTTCTGCTGTCCGTCTTTATTATTTTTATCAGATAGCGTTTATCATTAGCCAAAACTTAAATATCATTTCGTTATTTAAGCTTGGTTGTTTTGTTATACATTAGAATACAATTAAATAGATTTTGGCATCGTTTCGAGAACAAAATTAAATTTCCAAAATCATAAAAATGTATGTTTTATAGCCTAAAACGCCAAGCCAACGTGTTCAAGGAGCGAGATATAATCATAAAAAATACTGTTTTTGCAACAAGTATGAGTCTAAAAAACAACTGACCCGATGACTTCAAAGTCATGTAATTAATGTTTATAAAAGACAACAAATCTTTCACAAAAGGAAAGATATGGTCTTTATTTTTATAAATTAGAAAATTCTAATAAAAATGTAGTACTTAAAATTTTATCTGTTTATTTTTGGAACAAGAATCAAGTTTTCTTGTTTATTTCCCTCTAAAAATAAATAGTTCTTTTCTTTTTCAGCAACGAGCTCACCGTTTGAATAAAGCTTTCCAATAATCTTCATTTTTCCTTCACCAGCTTGAATTGGTGCAATTAAAAACGAATACTGCACAGGCAACTGAACGCCTTGGTAGCTCTGAGATGCCGACTTAAGACATTGATTATCAATAACTTTACATATTTCCACTTCAAGAGAAGTAATCGAAGGTGGAAAGTAGCCGTCGACAGAAACCCAACCATAGACTGATGCCTGACTCTGTGTATCAAAGCCATCCACCCCATTAACGGACACAGTCTGACTGCACCCACTCAGTATGAATAACCCAATAAAACCAGCCCATATAGAATTGTTCATTATGACCCCATAAACTTATTTTATATAATCTAGCTCATTTGAAATTCACACAATTCTTTATGTAAAAATATAAAAGATCAACTTATATTTATACTACAAGCGGACAATAAATCGCATTTTTCAACAACACGTAGTTAACATGGACTGTAATTTCAAAAACAGTTTCTGCTCTCTTTCATTCCTTCCTTAATTGAAGTTCATTAGAGAAAAGTGATATTCATATATATCATTGCCATCGAGATATGCATCTGAACACACTTACTTTTATCTTTCTATTTCTCTCAACACATTTAAAAGCCAAAATATAATAACAACCGACTAATATTGATAAACATGAAGAGATACATCTAATATTTTCCTTGATAAAATTTCAAAAGGGACTATTCCTATGTCAGCACGCCAAACTATCGATGAGATTTTGCTAAAGTTTGCTCATCAAATAGGCTTGCCTGCACTGCATCTAACGGAAAATGAAGTAAGCTTAGCCTTTGATGATAATCTAAGGGTGCATATCATCTTTCATCCTGAATCGACCACTTTGCAGCTCGAAGCTGAGATTGTTGGCCTTCAAATTGTAAATTCCGATCTCTATCGCTCTTTCTTGGCCTTTAATTATCACTGGCCTGAGCACCAGTTATTTTTTAGTTTAGATAACCACCGACATGTCCTATGTTTAAACCGACTCATTAACATTAGGCGACTGGATTACGAATATTTTGAAACAGCTTTAGCAGAATTGCTGACGCACAGCGAGTCGTGGGAAGCGTTATTGTCTTCTCATGTAACCATTGATGAGGCACCACCGATGCCACAAACTTTAGACTTGAGAGTTTAGGTGTCTTTATGTCCAATGACATCCAATCCACATACACCAATTCATCGGTTCATGACGTTCAACAAGCGCAGCAAAGTGATGCAGTGCCGCAAGGAACGTTTCATGGCCGTAAAGTCACCCTACTCTCCTCATCAGACAGCAGCATGACGCGAACAAGCTCTAAAAGAGAGCTTGGTGAATGTTTAAATCAATTTGCCAGTCTCGAATCTTGCAATCGCGTTTTGGATTTTGATCCGCAACTCAATATTGACAAGCAAAACGCCGCCGTAGAAAAGCTTATGGAACGAAAAGTGGCGATAATTCAACGTTCCTGATATCACAATATAAGCAGGTTAAACACCTAAGTTACCCTTCAGCCGACAAGCTCACGCTAATAAAAAACCCCGAAGATTCGGGGTTTTGATTCATACTGCTTTTTCTTTATTAATTACTTAGTTTCACTAGAAGAAGCCTAACGGGTCGATGCTGTAGCTAATCAGCAAGTTCTTCGTGTTCTGGTAGTGATCCAGCATCATCTTGTGCGTTTCGCGCCCGATACCCGATTTTTTGTAACCACCGAACGCTGCGTGTGCAGGGTAAGCGTGGTAACAGTTAATCCAGATCCGGCCAGCTTCAATATTACGGCCCATACGATATGCAACGTTCGCATCACGTGTCCAAACACCTGCGCCTAAGCCATATTCAGTGTCGTTTGCGATTTCCAACGCTTCAGCCTCATCTTTGAATTTGGTGATAGCGATCACTGGGCCAAAGATTTCTTCTTGGAAGATTCGCATCTTGTTGTGGCCTTCCAACATGGTTGGCTGAATGTAGTACCCCTGGTTGATAGACTCTGGCTGTTCTGACACTCCACCACCAAAGACCACTTTTGCGCCTTCTTCACGGCCGATTTCCAGGTAACTTAAAATCTTATCAAACTGTTCTTGAGAAGCCTGAGCACCAACTTGAGTATCGGTATCGAGCGGATTACCTTGTTTAATCAGCTGTGCACGTTCCGTCAGTTTCTCTACAAACTTGTCATAAATCGCTTCATGAACCAGTACGCGAGATGGACAAGTACAAACTTCACCTTGGTTGAAGAAACCAAGTAACGTACCTTCGATACACTTATCAAGATACTCATCTTCGTAATCGAAGATATCTGAGAAGTAGATGTTTGGAGATTTACCACCTAACTCAACTGTCGATGGGATCAAGTTGTCTGCTGCACATTTCAGAATGTGGTTGCCAACTTGCGTAGACCCGGTAAACGCGAGTTTCGCAATGCGGTTGCTGGTTGCTAATGCTTGACCCGCTTCAGAACCATATCCGTTTACAACGTTGATGACACCAGGAGGAAGAAGGTCACCGATTTTTTCCATCAGAACCAGAATGGATGTTGGGGTTTGCTCTGCTGGCTTCAATACCACACAGCAACCCGCCGCTAGTGCCGGTGCTAGTTTCCAAGCCGCCATCAACATTGGGAAGTTCCACGGAATAATTTGACCAACCACACCAATCGGTTCTGGGAAGTGGTAGCTTGCGGTGTGCTCATCCAGTTCTGCCGCACTGCCTTCTTGTGCGCGAATACAGCCAGCGAAGTAACGGAAGTGATCCACTACTAAAGGTAAATCTGCCGCCAAGGTTTCGCGAACTGGTTTGCCGTTTTCCCAAGTTTCTGCAACAGCAAGCTCTTCTAGATGCTGCTCAATACGGTCAGCAATTTTCAGCAAGATGTTCGAACGTTCTGTCACGCTGGTTTTGGCCCATTTTGCTCTGATGTTGTGCGCGGCATCCAGTGCTAAATTAATATCTTCCTCGCCAGAGCGAGCAACTTTACAATACGCTTGTCCGTTGATTGGTGAGATATTGTCAAAGTACTCACCACCCGTTGGTTTTACCCATTCCCCACCGATAAAGTTATCGTAATGCGATTTAAAGTTAACAATGGCATTTTCACTACCTGGCTGTGCATAGATCATAACTCTTCCTTTTGTTTCTCGTTCAATGTGTTATTGCAGTGTCGTATCGCACTGTTCACAAAGAGCATTACGCAAGTCACACGCCAACTACGCCACACTTGTTGTTAATTAAATGTAAAACTATGATTACCAAGCGATAACAAACCAAGTGAGCGATGTTTGAGCGGATGTATGGTGTAAACACCAATGTTCAAGTGTTCCAAAATGGCACACCCTCACTGTGACAAAATGGTACAGTCATGGAACTTCAACACATTAGCGATAACAATTGGCTTTCAACTTCATGGGTCAGAAGTGAACAAGCGGGTTTAAAACAGCGTCGACGCCCTGAAGATATTCGAGTAACGCCAGCAACGCTCCAAGATAGGCGTCACCAACTCAACTTTTTGCTAGAGGCAGTCACTCAATTTGCGCTCCCTTTGTTTAATCAGCTATTTGCTCATAGCGACAGTCGCTTAATTTTGACGGACTCAGATGGTGTCATCATCGGCAGTTGGGGACAGCCTAGATTTCGTGAAAAGTTGACGGAAATCTCGCTAAGCTCAGGAGCATGCTGGCAAGAAAAGGTCAAAGGCACCAACGCTATTGGTACAGCCTTGGTTGAAGCAAAGCCCGTTTCTGTTATTGGTGATCAGCACTTTATCCAACACCATCGTTTTATTAGCTGTTCGGCTAATCCTATTTTCGATCATCTTGGTAACCTCATTGGCGTATTAGATATTACGAGCGAGCAAAAGAGACATGACTTCTCAACGCAAGTACTAGTACAAAACATGGTCCAGCAAGTGGAGAATCAACTACTTAACTTGATTCCACAAGGGCATATTCGTGTGGATTTAGCGTGCGAAAAAGGTTTACTGAATAGTGGTTGGCAAGGAATTATCATTGCAAATGAAGACGGACAAGTTTTGGCTCACAATCAAGTAGCCTCTCAACTTTTTGCGCAAAAAAGTATCATTGGGCAATCCTTAGACGACATTCTATCCACTCGGGGAAATGAGCACCCTTTCGTTTTCAAAACAAAACCGCTTACCGATAAAGATAGCAAGGTCAAGTCTCGTGCTGTAGCGGCGTCCAATGATCTTCATTATGGCGACTCCGCTGTTGAGCACTGTTGGCAGCAAGCCAATCGCGTCATCGATAAAGACATCAGTTTGTTGATTCTCGGAGAGACTGGTGTTGGCAAAAACGAGTTTGTGAAAGCACTCCATAAAAACAGCCAGAGAAAAACGGGACCGTTAGTTTCCGTCAACTGCGGAGCGCTACCAAAAGATCTGGTTGAATCTGAATTATTTGGCTACGTAGCCGGTGCCTTTACTGGCGCAAACAGCAAAGGCTATCAGGGAAAAATTCGCCAAGCACACAAAGGGATTTTGTTTCTAGATGAAATCGCAGATTTACCCTTGGAAGCTCAAAGCCGATTGCTCCATGTATTGCAAGATAAAACCGTGCTTCCCGTGGGTTCCAACCAAAGCATTCAAGTCGATACGCAAATCATTGCAGCTACGCATAAAGATCTGGAACATTTGGTCAGCGAAGGATTGTTCCGCCAAGATTTGTATTATCGCCTTAATGGCTTGATCATTGAGCTACCTCGCTTTGAGGAGCGTGAAGATAAACGACAACTGATTGAGAACATTCATCGGCGTCACGCCGAATCTGAACAACAGCTTTGCCCTCACCTACTTTCTCTGATGCTGTCTTACTCATGGCCAGGAAATTTGCGTGAACTCGATAGTTTAATCAAAGTATCCGCCTTAATGGCGCAAGGTGAAGAAATATTGGAACTCACACACGTCCCAGCCCACCTAAGTAAGAAACTCAGCCAAGCTCAAGAAGGGGCAGCATCCGCTGAACCAACTTCAGAACTGCGTGCAACCGTCGAAGATAAGTTGCTCAAAACATATCAAGCCAACCAGGGGAACATTAGCAAAACGTCTCGTATGCTTGGTGTGAGCCGAAATACCATTTACAGAAAGTTGAAAAGCCTTGGCATATTAAGTTAATTCTACGACCTCAGATACAAAAAGAGCACCGTTGCGGTGCTCTTTCTCTTTGAAACCTAGCTTACAGGCCGCCTTGTTGTTGTGCCTGTTTTACTAATGCCTGACGTTGAGTTTCCTTCTCAGAGATCACTTGATTGTCCTTGTGCATTTCCTGTTCCAATTCTGCTGGAATGAAAACAAAGTACTTGTTAAGAGTCATCTTAGAACCTCAATTTGCTGTGTTAATTACCTTCTTGGTCGACGTAAACAAAACCAGAAAAACATGTTTTACTGGATCCTTGTTGCTAGTTTCAAAAAATAAAGGATGTTCATATAATAAACATCCTCCATGTGGGCGCTAATTATAGGCGTAGTTTAAAGGCTTACCTAGCACTCTTTTTCACCTTTTGTGCAATCTGAGTTTCGATCGAAAAACGGGTTTAATTGCCCGTCGTTACTAAGGTATTGTTAAACAGAGAAAAAAGCTTTTACTGTAACTGACGACAGGGATGAGCTTACGAGTGTAGGTTCACTTGCAATTGTGTATCGTAGAGTTCGAATACGATAATAATAGCGCTACATGCCCTTAATCTGTGTAGTTAAAAACTTTGAAGTGATAGACAACCGAAGTCATATCTGTGCAACTCAGTTTAACGATTTGTCTACCAGTTCAATATTTCACCTTTTTTGAGAAATCTTTAGCCACTTTTTTGTGTGAAACGTCCCAAAAGAGCAGACAATTAAAAGTGTGGTATATGACCACAATTGTCTATCCCCACTTAGCTTCGGGAGGCGTTTATGAAAAGTAACAAACTTGGCCATGTGATGTCTTTCAGCAGAATGTTTTCCTTCATTGCATTCTTGACGGCCACATTCGCATGGATTCTCAGCATGTACGCCCTATTCACTGTTTCTTTAGTGGCTCTTGTGGTCAGTGCAATTCTCTACCTAAAAGACAGGTTTTATCAAAACAAGAAAACGACCACTGAAAAGAGCGCCTAGGCGCTCTTTTCTATTGAATGTCATTTCTGTGTGACTTGATATAGTTATCAATCCGTTCGAGTTCGTGAAAATAACCATACATACCAATACGATTAATTTCTGGTTCTATACAGTATTTTTCTTCTTTTACCATAGCTTCTACAAACATTCCGCTTGATGCAATTGTGAAAGGTGGACACGCTGAGTAACCATTATTTTCTGCAATATACTTCAATCGCCCAAATTCAAAAATTTGACCTGGAATAGCAACGATAAGGGACAAGACAATTGTTATAGTTATCACTTTAATCGGCACTTTGACTAACTGAGTCATTCGATCAAATAAAATATAGACCAATAATGTAGGGCACAAGAGTAAGCTTGCGATACTTAAAACATATGACGCATCAATGTAGACCACTTGAAAACCACTACTGAGCTGAAGCGGTAGAGATTCGAAAACGAAATGATGATAAAGGCGATAGATGGAGTAAGTAATCAGTAATATGAACATAAGCAACACGAAAGCTGTGTGAAATGGATGCTTCTGTTGTGTCATTTCTATTACCTTATAGTTGAGGAGACGGCAGAGAGCGGCTTAGCTTCACTCTTCGAAGAGAAATATTAAACTGCTAGCAAATGCATGCTCTCCCATTTCTGAGAAGTGCGTGACGAATCAACGTTTAATGTAACTTTTAAATCTACCAATATCTTACAGACACAAAAAAGGATGCCACTTGGGCATCCCTTTATATCTTTATATTTAGTCGGTTTACTTAAAACGATTACACGTCGTAAGTTGTAGACGCTGTGTCGCCGCCTGTACCAGTCCAGTTAGTGTGGAAGAATTCACCACGTGGACGGTCAATACGCTCATAAGTGTGAGCACCGAAGTAGTCACGTTGAGCTTGAAGCAGGTTCGCTGGTAGACGAGCTGTTGTGTAACCGTCTAGGAAAGATAGCGCAGAAATCGTACATGGCATTGGGATACCAGACTCTAGAGACTTCGCTGCTACTTTACGCCATGCTGCTAGGCTGCCTTGTAGGATGTTTTTGAAGTACTCATCAGAACCTAGGAATGCGATGTCTGGGTTCGCTTCGTACGCATCACGGATGTTGCCTAGGAACGCAGAGCGGATGATACAACCACCACGCCACATTAGGGCTACGTTACCGTAGTTTAGGTCCCAACCGTTCTCGTTCGATGCTTCGCGCATTAGCATGAAGCCTTGAGCGTAAGAGATGATCTTAGAAGCTAGTAGCGCTTGACGTAGTGCATCAACCCACTCTTGCTTGTCGCCTTCAACAGGAGTGATTGTCTTACCGAATAGAGATTCAGCTTCAACACGTTGGTCTTTCAGTGCAGATAGACAACGAGAGAATACAGACTCAGAGATAAGTGTTAGTGGAATACCTAGGTCTAGTGCGTTGATACCAGTCCATTTACCAGTACCTTTTTGGCCTGCTGTGTCTAGGATCTTCTCAACTAGAGGCTCACCGTCTTCATCTTTGTAGCCAAGGATGTCAGCCGTGATTTCAACAAGGTAGCTGTCTAGTTCAGTCTTGTTCCAATCAGCGAATACTGCTTGCATCTCGTCAGCAGACATACCAAGACCGTCTTTCATGAACTGGTAAGCTTCAGTGATAAGCTGCATGTCACCGTATTCGATGCCGTTGTGTACCATCTTAACGAAGTGACCAGCACCATCGTTACCAACCCAGTCACAACATGGCTCACCAGCGTCAGTTTTCGCAGCGATACCTTGGAAGATAGGCTTAACCGCTTCCCATGCTTCAGCAGCACCGCCAGGCATGATAGATGGACCGAAGCGCGCACCTTCTTCACCACCAGATACACCAGTACCGATGAAGTGGATACCTTTTTCACGTAGTGCAGCAACACGACGGTTTGTATCTGGGTAGTTAGTGTTACCACCGTCAATAATGATGTCGCCTTTGTCTAGCAGAGGTACTAGCGCTTCGATGAACTTGTCTACAACGTCACCAGCGCGAACCATCAACATTACTTTACGCGGCGTTTCTAGCTTCTCTACTAGTTCTTCTAGAGAGTATGCACCGATGATGTTCGTGCCTTTTGCTGGACCTTCCAGGAACTCGTCTACTTTAGCAGCAGTACGGTTGTGAGCAACCACTTTAAAGCCGTGATCGTTCATGTTTAGGATAAGGTTTTGACCCATTACTGCTAGGCCAATTACACCGATATCACCTTTCATTGTTTCTCTCCAATTTTATTTCATCGACGAGCAGCGTCTTAAGCAATTTTTGCTGCCGCGTCTAAATCTAAATACCATTCCGTTAGGCCCGATTTCGCTTGAATCTTAGCCGCTGGGTATGGCAGTGCGTGTGCTGGTGAACTGTTAATTTCTTCAACAATGTCCGCTTTTCCTGCACCAAGCACTAAGTAACTAATGCGTTTCGCTGCTTCTAATACGCGTGCGGTTTTCGACACACGAAGTTGGCCCGATTCAGGATGCGACGCCACAAGAGATAGGTTCGCATCATCATAATTCGTTTGGCCAGGGAACAGAGAAGCTGTATGACCATCTGCACCAACGCCTAATAAGATCCAGTCAAACACAGGTGTGCCGTTTTCATTCGGGATTACCTCTGCCATCTCTTTTGCAAAGCGCTCGGCTTCTGCTTTAGGCTCATCTTCGCCACGGATGCGGTGAATGTTTTCTGCAGGAATATTTACTTGGCTAAACAACAACGTGTTCGCTTCACCGTAGTTGCTTTCTGCATCGTCAGGGGCAACACAACGTTCGTCACCCCACCAAAAGTGGAGGTTTTCCCATTGAATGGAGGTTGCGTAAGCCTCTGAAGCCAGTAGTTTAAACAGCATTTTAGGAGTGCTGCCGCCAGAAAGAGAGATGTGAACAGGTCTGCCCATTTCGCTAAACGCTTTCATATCGTTAGCTAGGCTTTCAACTACCTGTTCTGCTGTTTGGTAGATCTTATGGTTGATCATAGTTCACAGTAATCCGTATCTGTTAAGTTTTTACATGGGAAACGCCAAGCGCGGCCATCACGCTGTAACAAGTCATCTGACTCTTTAGGTCCCCAAGTGCCGCATGCGTACCCGAAGAGGGATTGTGGATCTTGCTTAAAATCTAAGATTGGCTGTACGTATTGCCAGCACGCTTCCACCGCATCACTACGTGCAAATAGCGTAGCATCACCATTCAAAGCATCAAGTAGAAGGCGCTCGTATGCCGTTAGCATTTGCGTTTCTTGCAAGTCAGCGTAATGGAAGTTCATTTTCACTTCCTTCGCTTCAAAGCCTGCGCCTGGCTCTTTCAAGCCAAAGCTCATTTGAATGCCTTCGTCTGGTTGAATACGAATGATCAGCTTGTTTTCTGGTGCGTTTTGACCAAACACAGGATGCGGTGTTTGTTTAAAGTGGATAACCACCTCAGTAACGCGTGTTGGAAGACGCTTACCAGTACGCACGTAAAATGGCACGCCATTCCAACGCCAGTTGTTGATGTACGCTTTCAAACCGATGTAAGTCTCTGTACGAGAATCGTCTGCAACTCCCGGCTCTTCACGGTAGCCGCGTAGGCTTTGCCCACGAACTTCAGACGCCGTGTATTGGCCTAATACTAGGTCGTTGCGCAGAGCGTTTTCGTCTAATGGCTTTAAGCATTGAAGCACTTTTACCACTTCATCACGCATCGAGTCTGCATTGATTTGCGCTGGTGGTTCCATACCTACCATTGCTAATACTTGTAGCAAGTGGTTTTGGAACATGTCGCGCACAGCGCCAGAGTTGTCGTAGTAACCACCACGCTCCTCTACGCCAAGGAATTCTGCGCCTGTGATTTCAACGTAATCAATGAAGTTACGGTTCCAAAGCGGCTCAAACATCGCATTAGAGAAACGAAGCACAAGTAGGTTTTGTACCGTTTCTTTACCTAAGTAATGGTCAATTCGGTAGATTTGATGCTCTTGGAAGTGCTCGTGAATTTCTTTGTCCAGAATACGCGCCGATTCAAGATCATAGCCGAATGGTTTCTCAATGATCAGGCGTTTCCAGCCATCCTCTTCACTGTTAAGACCATGTGCTGCAAGACTTGCAGGGATCACACTGTATAAACTTGGTGGGGTTGCTAAGTAAAAAAGCGTATTGCGTTGCTCGAATTGATATTCGTCCGCAAGTTGGTCTAAGCGAGAAGATAGCTTACCGTAATCTTGTGTGTCAGAAGTATTAATTGCTTGGTAGTGCAGATGGTTAATAAATGCATCAAGCGTTTCTGGCTCAGTCTTTTCCATTTCCTGAAGCGATTTTTTCAGCTTCGCGCGGTAAGACTCATCACTGTATTCAGTGCGACTTACACCCAGAATGGCAAAATTCTCTGGAAGCTGCTTGTTCGCGTAGAGGTGGTATAAAGCAGGAATGAGCTTACGGTACGTAAGGTCACCTGAAGCACCAAAAATAACGATGCTGCTGTTTTCTGGTATTACCATCATCTTTCCCTTAAAAACGAGGTACTTATTGTGTGCCCGGATACGGCTAGAGAATGAGCCAACCCTATCAATGGCACCTCAAAATAGAAAATTGGTCTTACCTATTACGTTGATAGGTAAAGTCTATGGGCCCAAAGAACCTCAAGAAGTTGCATTTCCGATTCTTGGAAACACGACGTATTGAGGTCATTTAAGTCACTTATGTCTCAAAAGTACACACTGTACTCGCTGGAGGAGAGTCCGACACGGGGCAATATTGTCTACGACTATTTGATTTACATCAACACTTGCCAGTGCAAACGTTTAAATAAGTTGCACAAAACGTCATAAGCGATTGTATTTTATTGATAAAAAAAGTTTCATCTGAACGCTCCAAAATTTAAGCAAAAACTCTAATATGGGCAATAATTACTCATCCTTGCAATCCATTACAGTTTTATCGTGATCTGTGTTACTTACTTTTTATTTCATCACCCTATTGATAATGATACTCAATTAAAGATAATGAAATCACTATTAATGTGAAAGTAGAACGCCATGAAATCAAGCGCCATTAACCCACATCCCATAAACCGAATACAATCGGTGCTTGACTACATTCACACCAACTTAGACAGCACTCTGAGCGTAGATGAAATATCGAAAGCAAGTTGTTGGTCGCGCTGGCAACTGCAACGCGTATTTCAACAACACACTGGCGTATCCGTCGCTCACTACATCAGAGAGCTTAAACTTAGCCTTGCGGCTGAGCGCTTAATCCATACTTCTGACCGCTCGTTAGATATAGCGATAGAAATGGGATTTACATCTGAACACGCATTTAGCCGTGCGTTCAGGAATATGTTTTCAAAAAGCCCCCGCGAATATCGAAAAACGCAACAACTCTCCGGGTTGAGACAACCTTTGACGCTGCGTAAGACACCAGAAGAAGAGAAAAAACATCAGCGCTTTATTGAAGTTCGAATAGAAACAAAACCGGCTTTTGAACTTGCTGGTTATCATGAACCTATTCACGGATTGTTTTCCGCTACGCCCGATTTCCAATCCAAAGTACCGTCACTTTGGTCACGTCTTTATTCATCTGAAAACCTTAATAATTCGGAAAGTAGTTACTTTGGCGTGATTGATGTGACGCAAGCGTATTCAAACAACCAACAACTTGAGTATTGGGCAGGTTATGAGTGCAGTCCAACAGCAAACGCACCAAGATCAACGAACTCTTCCAACTCGGGGTTAGACCTCTTGGCTGTTCCTGAGCAAACCTACGCCGTCATTACACACATAGGCAAAGCATCAGAGCTCGCCTCAACGCTGGAATGGTTTATTTTACATTGGCTACCCTACTCTAATTATCATGCTATCGATGGTTATGAGTTAGAGCTTTATCCAGAAGGTTATGATGTTGATAGCGAACAAGCACAAATGCAGTATTGGATTCCTGTAGAGCCAAACGACGCGCTATCTTTAAAACCTAAGAACAGAAGAATAAGTTCCAAAGATTAGTGTTTTGCACCAAATTGTTAACTTTTCCTATTTCTTTGAATATAGAATACAAATAACAATCATTATCAATAAATAGAAAAAGTAGTGGAATTTATAAATATGGAAAGTCCGATTCGATTTCATCGTTCAGCGGTTGCTATTGTTGTATCCGCATTGCTCGCTGGCCACGCCAATGCAACTGAGAGCACATCCCAACACGAAACGATTACGGTGCTAGGAGAAACATACCGAAACACCGCAACTAAAACCGTTTTAGAACCGGAGGAAACACCGCAAGCGATCACGGTAATCACTAAAGATGACATGGACCTGCGCGGCGTAAACTCGGTGAGCGAAGCATTGCGTTATGCACCTGGCGTAAATACAGAATTGCGTGGCGGTGCCGTTTCCCGACTTGACCTATTCAATATTCGTGGTTTTATTAACTACACCAACTTTTATGATGGTCTTCCTTTGCTGTACAACGGTTGGAACCTTCAACCGCAGGTCGATTCCGTTGCTCTTGAGCAAATCGAGGTTTTTAAAGGGCCAACGTCTGTTCTTTACGGCAATATTCCACCAGGAGGTATGGTCAACATTATCGCCAAGGCGCCTCAGTCAACACCCTCGCACTCTGTCTCGATTAGTACAGGGACTAACAGCCTAAAAGAACTGACGTTCGACACCACAGGACAAGTTGGTGATTCTAATGTTGATTACCGTATCGTCGGCCTGGCAAAACAGCGAGATGGTCAAGCCGATACGTCTGAAGATGAACGTTACGTACTCGCCCCATCTTTCAATTGGCAAGCGACAGAAAGCACATTAGTGAACGTGAATGTTTACTATCAAAATGATCCATCAGCAGGTATCTACACGACTGTGCCTGCGTCTGGCTCAGTGATTAAAAACCCACTTGGCTCGATGTCACCAAGCACTTATTTAGGGGATGAGGACTGGAACACTTACGAACGCGAAGTTCTGATGATGGGTTACAAAGTCCAACACGACTTTAACAACAATTGGCAATTTCTACAGAATGCCCGCTACATGACCGCCGATGCCTATCAGGAAAACACATATAACGGTGCACTTGAAGCGGATAACCGTACCGTTGGTCGAAATGCCTATTTAACCGATGAAAAATCCAAATCCTTTGTGATTGACAACCAACTATCTGGCTACGTTAAAACAGGAAATTTTGAACATAACTTATTGTTCGGGCTTGATTATCAGTATCTAGATTCAGATGTAAAATACAAAGACACGCTTGGGTATTCGCTAACTCAGGACATTTTTAATCCTGACCACAACAGCATTGATCGTAATGCACTGAATTTCCAATACAAACAAAACTTAGATATCAAAACGAAGCAGATTGGCGTTTATTTCCAAGATCAAGTTCGTTACGACCAACTTGTAATGATTGCAGGTCTTCGTTGGGATAAATACGATTCAAATACAGACGCCGTTAGCGATTATCTAGGAGCAGTATCCAACAGCAAGGAAGAGTTAGACGATACCAACGTATCTTTCCGAGTCGGTGGTTTGTATGAGCTAGACTTTGGTCTCTCGCCATATCTTACTTACTCGGAAAGTTTTGAGCCAATTGCGGGTGCCGACTCTTCTGGTAAAGCATTTGAGCCATCAACCGGTCATCAATGGGAGTTAGGCTTTAAATACGCCCCATTATCTGGTGATATCTCAGGTAACTTAGCACTCTTCCATATTACGAAGAAAAACGCGATCTTGACCGATCCGAATAATCCATATGCACCGAACTATCAAGCGGGCGAAGTGGTATCACAAGGTATTGAACTTGAGGCAAAATGGCAAGCCACAGCACAAGCTGATTTCACTCTAGGCTATACATATACCGATATGGAGATTACCGAGGACAGTTATTACAACCAAGAAGGTAAAACGCCGGTTTGGGTACCTGAGCAAACGGCCTCTCTATGGGCCAATTACTTCTTTGAAGGAAATCTTTCAGGCCTTCGTACCAGTGCTGGCGTTCGCTATGTCGGAGAAGCACAAATTGATGCACAGAATAGTCAAAACGTACCGGACTACACCTTGTTTGATTTAGCAGCAAGTTACGATTTCTCAACGGTATCTGAATCAATGAAAGGGGCTAGCGTCACGCTTTCTGCAAGCAATCTATTCGATAAAGAATACTATTCTTGTTACGACAAAAATAACTGTTGGTTTGGCGCTGAGCGCTCTATCGAAGCGAAGTTAGAATACAACTTCTAACCTCTTAGAGCGGAACAGCAGTAATTTGTAAAGCGATGGTTTCTACAATAAGCCATCGCTTTTTATTTTGCATAGAGCATCAATATAAACGCTACCGCGTCACTTTTTTATAGCACCTTTCTGGCCTACCTACCGACCCATAGTTTAAATCAGCCTCTAGTTCACCAGTGCTGATCAGATACTCCAAATAGCGCCTCGCCGTTGTTCGGCTCACTCCGATTTTTTCACCTGCCTCATCAGCGGTCAGCGCACTGCCATTTGGGAACAACTCTCTGATCTTGTCTAGGGTTACACCATCAATCCCTTTTGGTAATCGGTTCGGCAAGTTGTCTTGATTGGCGTGAGACTGCAGCATTTTATCAACGAGGTTCTGATCCAAACTCTCTACGATGTCTAGTTGTTGGCGTTGGGACACATACTTTTTCAGTGCGGCATCTAAACGTGGAAACATCACTGGTTTTAACAGGTAATCGACAACGCCACCCCTCATCGCCTGTTGTAACGTATCGACATCCCTTGCGGCTGTAATCAAAATGACATCACACGTTTGGTTACTTGCACGCAGTGTATTTAGTATCTCAAGCCCTGTGCCATCGGGAAGATAGACATCCATCAATAGTAAATCTGGCTTAAGAATGTCGAGTTGCATTTCCGCTTCCATTCTCGTGGTCGCAATTCCGACCACTTCCAAACCTGTCAGTTGGCTTAAGTATTTGTGGTGCAGCTCAGCAATAGCCAGATCATCTTCAATGATCATTACGCGAGTCGCCATACTCATAATTGTTCTTCCTTGGGTAAGTACACCGTTATTCTTGTCCCATAATTTGTATTGGGTATCATCTCAACATGGCCGTGATATCGAGTAGCAAGCTGATTGACAAGGTGCAACCCAACACCTCGATTTTGACGAGATTTCGTTGAAACGCCTTTTGTAAATAATGTTTGTGGATCCATTGTTTTTGGGAGGCCACAACCATGATCTATCACCTCAAGTATCACTTCATTTCCGTAATCGCTAACGGACACATCAATGTTTCTGCGTTCTGACGCAACATTTGATTCATCGCGAATTGAAGTTAACGTGGCATCGAAAGCGTTATCAATCAAATTACCCAAAATTGTGACAAGGTCTTCCGAATTTAGCCACTCAGGCAGGGGCTCCAGACGACTGCCTTCCTCAACCACCAGTTGTAAGCCTAACTCGCGAGCACGTTCAGTTTTTCCAAGCAACATACCTGCAATTAGCGGGTCCTTAACGGTATCTCTTAAAAACTCAATCATTGCTTGATAGTGTGCGGTTTCTTGTCCAATTAACTTTTGCACCGCATCAAGTTCACCCATTTGTACTAGCCCACTAATGGTGTTGAGCTTATTGCGATGCTCATGGGTCTGCGAACGTAACAAATCTGCATATTCCTTGGTTTGTGATAGCTGCTCGGTTAGATCATTGATTTCATCCCTTAAACGGAAACTCGATACCGCCCCCACGATTTTTCCATCAACATAAATTGGAGAGCGATTTGCAATCAGGCGCTTATGATTAAGGAATATTTCAATATCATGATCTTCCTGCCCGCTTTCTAACACTGTATATAGATCGCTATCACGCAGCGTATCAGTCAAAGGTTTATTGAGCGCTGATTCTCTATCAATACCGAGAATCTGGCAGGCACTACGATTTATCGAGCGAAGTATCCCTTGGGCATCAATGCTTAACACGCCCTCTTTGATGGTGCTCATCGTCACTTCTAATTCGCCGTACAACCGCCCTATCTCTTCAGGCTCAAAGCCTAAAATGGCGCGCTGAAACTTTCTCGACGCATAATTGGATACAATGGCATTAGCGACGACAACTACGATGACCATTAAAATCAAAAAGGCCAAAAATGGTTCGATGCGGTCTTGCAGTCGGTCGAGCAAATAGCCAACCGAAACCACACCAATGATGCTCCCTTGCTCGTCAAAAATCGCAGCTTTACCACGAACTGAATAACCTAACGAGCCCTGTGCCGTCGAAACATAAGACAATCCCCGTTCTAGCGCTCGACGATTGTCGCCACCTCTCATTGGCTTGCCCAACCGCTCATCAACAGGGTGGATTAAGCGTACTCCCTTATGGTCGCCAATAACGATGAATGCAGCACCTATGGCTTCGGTTAATTCTCTAAAGCGAAGTTGGTATGGCTGGGGGTTTTGGGTTTCGATCATTTCACGAACAACCGCTGAGTTCGCTAAAAAACGGGCAACACCCAGTGCTTTTTCTCCCATTTCTTGCTCTTGATTGATTTTGAGATAAGTGAACCCCGCGGCGACAAGCAATAACAGCTCTATCAACCCCGATAGCGTCATGATAATGAGCATCCGCTTACGAAAGCTGATGGTTTTCCAACTCATTGATACATCCTTGTGATTCACTCTTGAGCGTAACGTTAACACTCAGTTAACAGCATGACGTTGTCGCGGTGATAAATCTGTGAGGAAGGCAAACAAACCGCAGAGTTTACGGTTAATTAATCGACGAGCTGAAACATAAAATTACAACCATTCACCAAATTTAGCATTCCTCTCTGATACTCAATTCCATACATAAATTGCCCTTAAAATCATGATCGCGATCACATCGATTTTAGCGGTTTTTGAGGCGTTTTTAGACTTTACAACGTATAATTTTTAATCAACGAAACCAATGAGAGTTTCGGTTTGAAAGCAGTGAAGCTGGAAGTCTATTAAAAGCTCAACATTGATGTCAGTGGTTTGGACAAAAATAAAACAAAACACAAATACTGACTACATGACAAACACTTAGACACCATCTGAAAACTGGAAAACTATAAACAGAGGTGCATTTATAGTTAGAAGGAACACCAAACATGGAACGCGATACCTTTGGAATATGCCTGAATAAGGCGATGCTGTCAGAGAATATGTATTCAACATTTACACACGTCAGGGCTTATGAAAAAAACGGAGGCGGTACTTCTGATCTCAAAGTCCTGTTATCGTTCCCTCAAATGAGTGGAAAAGATCTATTGAATACGATGCGAGGTTCTCGTCAGCTCGAGTGGAGAGCGGAGTTTCACTGTCCATATACGAAATAAATTTGTAACATCTCCCGCGCCCAGCACAAATATAACTGGGCGCAAACTACTGCCCAATTTTCCCTCCTACTTAACACGCAGTTACGAATCCTTTATATTAGAGCTAATACTCTACGACAAAGCAGCCATTATGAAAAAAACAGGAAAGTTTTGGATACTGGGCTTACTCAGCAGCTCGATTTCCCTTGCCTGTCATGCGGCACCGATCACTTTTGATACCGCATGGCAGCTATTGCTAGAAAACAACTATTCTCTTAAAGCTCAACGCTCAAACGTCGAGAACTACCAATACCAAGAGAGTGCCACCAGCAATCTCAACTTACCTCAAGTTACCATTGGCGCGAATTACACGCGTTTAGATACCGATATCACGCTGTCGGGAAAACAGATCCTAGACAGCACAGGAGCACACATTAACGTACCTCCTGCTTTTCAGCCTATTTTTGGTGCCTTAGCTAATACCACTTCGACCATAACCGAGCGCGATATTTTCTCTTCGTCTATTCGTGCCATTTGGCCAATTTTTACTGGTGGTCGAATTTCTGCGGCTCAATCAGCAGCAGAAGGCAAAACGGATGAGGCGAAAAGTCAGCTTCTAATGGAACAACAAGCGCGTTTTGAAGATTTATCGAAGTACTACTTTTCTGTCGTACTGGCAAAGGAAGTACTCACAACGCGGCAAGCGGTTGAAGCAGGGCTAAAAAAGCATCGAGATTTTGCCATTAAGCTTGAAGAGCAAGGACAAATCGCGCACGTTGAGCGCCTGCAAGCCGAGGCTTCTTTAGATAAAGCATCTGTAGAAACACGTAAAGCTGCCAGCGATTTGAGTATCGCTCAGGCTGCATTAGGTAAATTACTCGCACAAGATGACGCCGTAGAGCCCGCTGAATCTTTGTTTATCAACGACAGTCTTCCCCCTCTTAGCGCTTTTGTCGATCAAACGTTGCTTACCTATCCGGGGTTAGAACTTCTGAGCGCTAAACACAAACAAGCCTCTAGCTTAATCAAAGCAGAAAAAGGGAAATACTACCCTGAAGTTTATCTTTACGGCGACTACAGCTTGTATGAAGACGATTCTCTCGCAAGCCAAATGAAGCCAGACTGGTTAGTTGGTGTTGGTGTCAGCATTCCACTGATTGAATCATCAGGGCGAAGCGAAAAAGTCAAAGCCGCTCAAAGCGTCGTCTCGCAGGTCGACTCATTAAAGTCCCAAGCCAAACAAGACTTATCGCTGTTAGTTCAAAAGACATACTTGGAGGCTCAGCAAGCCATTGATGAAGTACAAGGGCTCGCATCTAGCATTGAACTCGCTAACGAAAACCTGCGCTTGCGTGAAAAAGCATTTACTCAGGGTCTGTCGTCTTCTCTGGATGTTGTGGATGCACAACTTTATGTCGCGAGTATAGAAACACAACGTTCGGCGGCGCGTTTCCGCTATTTAATATCTTTAACCAAGCTACTCGCATTGAGCAGTGAAATGAACAGCTTCGAACAATATCAAAATACCGCTTATATCCCTGCTTCAACATCCAAAGAGGTGAAATAAATCATGGCAGCTAAATCACTAAAACCCGTTTTACTCTCACTTTGTGCTTTGGGTGTTGCCTCTTGGGTTGGGTATCAATTTTACCAAGCCTATCAACCGGAACCGATCCGCTTACAGGGATTAATTGAAGCCCAGCAATACAGCATTTCCTCAAAAGTCCCAGGGCGTATTGATGAGGTCATGGTACGTAAAGGCGACGATGTAGAGAAAGGTCAGCTTATTTTTACCCTTCATAGTCCTGAAATTGAAGCGAAGTTAGAACAAGCAAAAGCAGGTGAAAAAGCGGCGGACGCCTTAGCTCAAGAAGCTGAGAAAGGCGCACGTGAGCAACAAATCCAAGCAGCAAAAGATCAGTGGATGAAAGCCAAAGCCGCTGCGAATTTAATGGAAAAAACCTACAATCGTGTGAATAACCTTTATAACGATGGCGTGGTTGCAGAACAAAAACGCGATGAAGCTTTAACTCAGTGGCAAGCAGCGAAATACACAGAAAGTGCCGCGTTTCAAATGTACGAAATGGCAAAAGAAGGCGCTAGAAGTGAAACCAAAGTGGCTGCGGCGGAAAAAGCGCGCATGGCATCAGGTGCCGTAGCCGAAGTAGAAGCGTACGCGAAAGATACTCAGATCTACAGCTGGTTTGACGGCGAAGTCTCTCAAGTTCTACTTCAAAGTGGTGAATTAGCACCTCAGGGCTTCCCGGTTGTTACTGTGATAGATACAGAAGATGCCTGGGCGACACTTAATGTGCGTGAAGATTACCTTCAACACTTTAAAAAAGGAGCAACCTTTGATGCCTATTTGCCTGCCTTAAACAAAAATGTTGAGTTCAAAGTAACGCATGTTGCCGTTATGGGTGACTTTGCAACGTGGAGAGCAACCGATGCTTCTCAAGGTTTTGATCTTCGTACCTTTGAAGTAGAAGCTCGTCCAGCTCAACCCGAACCTGAACTGCGTATGGGAATGAGTGTTGTCGTTGAACTTTAATCACAACCACTAGGTTAATGCTATGACGATTAAGATTTCACAGCGGCATATCTTACGACGAGACAAGTGGTTGCTTTCGTGCCTTACTTGGATACCGATTTTGCTCGCGCTGATGATTTGGGGAGTGTTCTCTGCGGGCATTGCCCGGGATCTGCCAATCGGTGTGGTTGATCTACAACATTCCCAACTTTCTCGAAAGCTCATTCAATCTTTGGATGCGTCGTCGAGTCTGGCTGTTAACTATCATTACGCCAGTGCAAGCGAAGCAAAAAATGCGATGATTGAAGGCGATATCTACGCTTACGCGGTCATCCCATCTAAGTTCGACCAAAATATTCTCCAGCACCGCCAACCTCAACTTTCTGTCTTTTACAACAGTCAGTACATTTTGGTAGCGAAACTGATCAACTCTGCCGTTGCGCAAGCACAAGGCTATTTCGACGCTCAGGTTGAAGTAATGGGCAACTTGGCTAAGGGTAACACCACAACGTTAGCAGCGGCTGGACAGGCTGTACCCGTGTCGACACAAATAACCGCATTATTTAACCGTAACAATAACTACGCACAATTTTTGGTAACGGCTATCGTGCCAGCCATTTGGCAAATATGTATTGTAGTAAGCACTATTTTGATTCTTGCCGCGCACTTTCGCATTTATGGTGGAAAGAATAGCTTTGCATTTTTGGGCGAAAAGCCATACGCCAGGCTCACTACCCTATTAAGTCAGTACATTCCGGTCTTTATGGCGCAAGGTGCGTTGTTCTTGTACTGGTTTTATTCCGTGCTTGATTGGCCAATGGAAGGCAGTTTTGTGGTTATGCTATTAGCACAATTGGCGACGGTTATCGCCTGTATCATTATGGGAGCGTTGTTCTTCTTCTTGTCGATGGATCCTGCACGTGCGATGAGTTTTGCTGGCGCATTTACGGCTCCAAGCTTCGCGTTCATGGGAATTACATTCCCAGTTTCTGACATGAACACGCTCGCTTATGCATGGCGTTCATTATTGCCGATTACCCATTACATTGAAGTACAAGTGAGTCAAGCAAGCTATGGAGCATCGGCCGCACAATCTTTAAGCTCGCTATGGCCTATGATTGGTTACGTTGTGCCCCTGCTCATTACCGCAGCCTTGATGGGTAAACATCGAACAGCTTCATCAACACGCCAAGCGAAGGAGGCGGTATGACATTGTGGCAACTGATTAAAGCGGAACTTAAGGCCGTTCTAACCAATCCAGTCGTTACGTTGACCGTGTTTGGTGGTGTCGTATTTTACTCGTTTTTATACCCTTTGCCTTATGCACAACAAACGCCTCGTGAACAACCAATCGCGATTGTTAATCTAGATGGTAGTCAGACGAGTTTAAAGCTAGAACGTATGGTTGATGCCACTCCGCAAGTCAACGTAGTCACTCGACTTCATACGATTGCCGATGCAAAGCAAGCATTTTTACAACGAGAGATCGCCGGTTTTTTAGTCATACCAGAACACTTTTACAAAGACCTAATGCTAGGTAAAAGCCCGACTCTGGTCTACGCTGCGGACGCCTCGTATTTTCTCGTGTACGGAACCGTGGTAGAAGGATTGGCCCAAGCTGGAGGCACATTAGGGGCCCAAGTGAAAGTCAGTAAAATGGTGATAGATGGTGTGCCCATGAGTATGGCTAGCCATAATTACTCTGCTATTAAGCTTAATATGAAACCAACGTTCAACCCAACCATGGGTTACATCGAATACGTAGTGCCGGCAGTATTTGTTCTGATTTTACAACAAACGTTGATCATGGCGGTTGGATTACAAACGGGAACACAGCGTCATGGTCGTGGCTATTGGTCACAAGTATCAACGGGATCGCTGCTGCTTGTGAGAACGTTAGTATTTGTGGCAATTTATTATTTACTCGGCGCCTATTATTTTGGTTTTAGCTTCGAACGTTTAAACGTAAACCATATCGCCAATGCGGGCGAATTGCTGGCTATGTTGTTCCCGTTCTTTTTAGGTTGTTGCGGACTAGGCTTCTGGCTAGGTTACTTATTACCTCGGCGTGAACTTGTCACCTTAGTCGTCTTAGTGAGCTCTATGCCGCTCATTTTCTTGGCTGGTTTTATTTGGCCAATTGAAGCCATACCTACTCCCTTATTATGGATTGCTGATTTAAGCCCAAGCACTTGGGCGATAAAAGCTTTCTTAGCGCTAAACCAAATGGGGGCAACCTGGCAACAAGTCGCTCCACATTGGACGGCGCTTTGGGCACTCACCGTGCTTTGGGGTAGCGTTGCGTACTGGATTGCTAAGCGAAGTAACAAGCCAGTTGTAACAGAGAGCTTGGGGTGACAGCTGACATTTTTTATTACTATAAAAAAAGCCGGGTAACTAAACCCGGCTGAAAATCTGCGTCCTTGCAGCGGACATATGGTAAAAACACTTTTTGCTCTGGGCTTACCCATTGAGCGAGGTTAGATTAAGCCAAAAACTATGGACTCCATACTCTCATATAGAGGGTTATATCCTTCCAATAGACATTAGCTCTTCGCTAGAACGATAACGTTTTTCAGACACAAAAAAACAAGACTCACATTGAGTCTTGTTGTTGATAGGGATGAGCAGGATACATGTCGCCGCTAAGTCATATCACGGATTATTTTCTCTCGGTATTCTGTAACGACCTTCATGATTGAATTTTTTACATCACCGACTTGCTTAGAGGGTTGGCACCATAGGCCAAAACCAAACTTAAAACCTTCCAATAATTCAGAAGCTTCCACTGGCTCTATATGATTATTAGAAAACTCCGAATGGGCAAACGTTCTGGGGAGAATCGCCCATCCTAAACCTGCTTCAACCATTTTCACTACAAGGGCCAATTGGTCGACCTCTTCATGGTTCGAACTTACGATGACTTTTTCGCCCATTCCCTCTTCAATAAGAGACCGCAGTACAAATTGTTTACTATTCCTCAAGGCTGTCAATACTCGATCTGGTGCCATAGAAGCGAGTTCACCACCTTTCTGGACGAAAGGAACAAATTCAAAATGACCTAAAAACGTCGCATCCAGACTATGTATTGCTCGACTATCATGCACATTGACAATACCGAATTGATACTCACCATTCTGTAAACCCTCTTTAATTTCGTTGCGATTACGAACAAGAAAGTTAACTCGCATCATCGGAAAATCTGCCGCTAATTGAATACGAAGCAATACGAGAAAACGGTGTGGTATAGCGCTTGAATAGGCGATACTAACATTCTCTAACCCACCGTAAGCCAGACTTAATGCGACTTTATCGAAAGTACGTGCTTGTTCGATGGTTTGCTTAGCATAGTGGTAAAGAAGATGACCATCTTCTGTCGGTTCTACCGAGCGCCCCACTCGCTCAAACAGGTTGACCGCCAGTTGATCTTCAAGATTGGTAATCACCTGCCCTATTGTGGTTCGGTGCTTATTGAGTTTGACCGCCGCCTTACTAAACGAAAGCTGTTCATAAACGGTTACGAACGCGAGAAGTTGTTCAAAACTAAAATTCATAGGTTGTGCTTACTTTTTAGAGTTATCTAATTAAATTACCACAAGATCGTAGAATTGCTACTTGGTAACGGAAACAATCTGCGTTTGAATTCCTTCTCGACGACACAAAAAAACCTACTAGCTTCAGTAGGTTTTCTCTCACTTAGTTGTACTCAACGACACGAGCTAAATAGTTGAATTCTCCTGAGTCACCATAGTAATCACGGTAGACATCGACACTGAAATATTTAGGTTGATCAGCGTAAATGTGGTCAACGACTTTTTGCTCAAGTGACTCCAACGTTTCACCGACCTGAGAGTACACGAACTGCTTGTTCACTTTTTCCAATTTACGTTTTTTCGCTTCTTTGTGTGACACATAGTTGTTGATCTCTTCCCACTTTCCCACGAACTCGACCGCCACGTAACTCGAGTTCTCGTCAATCATGATAAAGGCTGCACCTTCTTCTTTGATTGCAGACAGTTGCTGCATATCACTATCCACTTTTTGCTGGTCAAGATGGGCTCCACTTTGGGCGAATGCAGTCGCGGAAGCGGTAAGCATCATGAGTGTAAGAACGGCTTTTTTCATTGTATCGTTTTCCTGTATTAAGGGAGTTCAGTTACCCAAAGTTGCCCTTGGGTGGCTTTTTTGAATCCATATTCGTAAATCGTCAGCAAGTAGCGGTGATCGAACATATCTTTCGTTACTTTGGCGTATCTAAAATCTTGATCAATGTAGGTAAACTGCATCTCGATATCGTTGATTTCACTGATGTATTTCATTCGATAGAGATCACCACGAGTTTGCGCTAGCGTAAGGTTTGAGACACTTTTCGATACCAAGTCCAAACCTTTGTCTTTTAGTGGACGATACGGCGCTTTTAACGCACCATTGCGAATCACATCCAACTGAGGCGCTTTTTCTAACCCCAAAGCATCTGAGATTTGTTGATAGTTGAAGTTAGACGGATTAAAGAACACCTGCGCTGCGAGACCACCATCTACGTGTAACTCCTCAAGAGTTTCTCCATCATGTTCAACATCGATAAATTGTGGAGGGAAAACACCAGGGATCGATGCGCTCGCAGCAAGCACCTTGTAAATCAGTTCAGATTTGTCCGCTAAATCACTGTTCGCAATCGCACCAATATTCCAAATCACCAGTTCGCCTGAATCAAAATGGGTACTGCCAATAAAGAGGCGTTTACCATTGCGGTGTTGCTGCGCCATCGCCTCGATCATGGGCTCAGGGTAAGCGTCTGCGATGAAATCATAGAGGTTCTCACCATCGGTAAACGCGTCCTTAAACAGGGTATTTAAGAAGTTCTTCTTACCCAAAATATTCTTATCATTGATGTTGAGCATGACTTCTTTCATCTTTGGCATCGCATCACCGCCAATGAAAACAAAAGGAGCGATTAGGGCACCAGCACTGACTCCAGTAATGATGGCATAATCTTTTAGCTCCCCCTTTTCCTGTAGCCCCATCAAAACGCCGGCCCCGTATGCGCCGTTTACGCCACCACCCGATAAGGCCAAAATATTGAGCTGGTCACCCTCTACTTTGATCGGTGTGGTTTGATTGTGCGCTGAGTAGAGAAAATCCGGCGCTTCATTGGCCCACATTCGAAGTGGCTCATTTGGTGTCGAACTCGCGATCTCGACATCTTTATAGTTGCTTTGAGAAACACGAACATCCAGCGTATGAGGTGAACTACAAGCTACCATCAACAGCGAAAGTGCAACCGTCACACCAGAGGAAATTAAACGATTCATAATCAGTCTCATTTAATGTTCTCTGGCGTATGACCAGAGACTCAGTTTGAAGTTAATTGGGTCAAAATGAAGTCCGTTTCGTTGTGTGGAGTTACTATAGCTAGGCACGGCTAAACCCCATAATCGCGATTGTAGGATGCTATCCATCAAAGCAATTATGCCAAGTTTCTATATGCTAACTTTACGCTTCTCCGTTAATTAGGTACTGCGCTAAGCAATTTTCACGACGTTGAACTCATGCGTCGGTTCGACAAATTCGTATTGGGCATTGATCGTCTGTAGCTCCTATGTGCCATAGCCTTTGGTGATCTCCAATACACCGTAAACGGCGTTATGTGTATGACGAAAGGCTGCGACAGGAGACATCTTCTTCACCAAACAAGAAGTAAAAATCGCAGAAATCAAATCACCGACACCGACTGGCTGCATAGCAAATTCAACACTAGGGCGTTGGGCCAAATAGCTTGCTTTCGGCGTGGCTAAAATCATACTGAAGGCGTCATCTGTTAGTGCATGCAGGTGTTTCACCAATACCATTTTCGGTCCCAGCTCTAGGGCTTTTTTACATGCAGTGACCGCATCATAAAGAGAGTCAATTTTCACACCTGTTAACTCGCTCAGTTCAAACTGGTTAGGAACAATCACATCAGCGATGGGCAACAAGCTATGGCTTATCGCTTCTTTGACACCGTCTGCCACAATGCAACCTTTGTCTGGATCACCCATAACTGGGTCACACACATAAAGCGCGCTGTGGTTACGCGATTTGACTAAACTTACCGCTTCGGCCACCGCTCGACATTGCTCTGCGCTGCCTTGATAACCGGACAGTATCGCGCCACATTCGCCTAACTTCTCAATGTTATCTAAGCCTCTCATTAGAGAATGAATTTCATCTGCCCCAAACTTCTGTCCAGTCCAACCTTGCTGGTACTGAGTGTGATTTGAAAACTGAACCGTGTGAATTGGCCATACTTCGAGGCCCATTCTCTGCATTGGGAAGACTGCAGAACTGTTTCCGGCGTGGCCATAAACCACATGAGATTGAATAGAAATAATGCTTTTCATAAGTCACTCTTAATAGGGAAGTTTGTTAGCTTGGCGACTAAATAAACACAATGCCGCGCACTGTGCTTATTTGGTCGGAATAGCCTCGACAACGCCGAGGCTTATTCTTAATCAGGCTGGATTCATTAGCCTTTGAATTCAGCAAAGTACTCATCCAACACTTTGCGTGTTGCACGACCGATAAGCTCGTATTCGTGGTGAGTAAGGTTTGCTAGCGAAACTCGAACTGATGCATGCACTACATCGAAGCCTTGGCCTGGAAGTAGGATAACGCCGGTTTCATGTGCAAGGCGGAACAGGAAGTCTTTGCCCTTCTCGCTCGCTTTGAACCATTCAACGAATGCTGGTCCGTACAATTTGCCGCCCAGAGTGTCGAGCTCAAGCAGTGTGTAGTAGTCCACACGATCTTTGTTTTCTTCAATTTCTACACCCATGTTTTTGTACAGAGTTTTGTAACGCTCGCGAATGATGCGTTTACATGCTTCTTTGTAGTTTTTCTCTGAGTCCATCAGACAATTCAATGAGAACAGCGCCATTTGAACTTGTTGAGGAAGCGACAAACCTGCTGTGTGGTTAAGCGCTACGCTACGGCTGTCGGCAACGATACGGTCAATAAACTTGATCTCACGAGGTTCCGGAGTCAGCGTTTTGTAACGATCGTCCAACTCAAGTTGACGCACTTCAGGAAGGCTACGCATTGCATCGTCAAACACGTTGTTGTGTTGAATCGCAATCGAGCCTAAACGCCAGCCTGTTGCACCGAAGTACTTAGAGAACGAATACACACAAAGCGTGTTGTATGGCAGTTTTGCAAACAGTGAGACAAAGTCGTCCGCAAATGTGCCGTATACATCGTCAGTCACAATGAACAGGTCGCTACGTTCGTTGTTCACAAAATTTGATAGGTTATCCAGAGTCTCATCCGAGAACTTCACAGACGCTGGGTTTGCCGGGTTAACAACACAAAGCAGTTTGATGCCTGTATCTGCAAGCTTTTCGATTTCAGACATCGGCAGTTGCCATGTTGTCTCATCCAGACGTAGTTCAACGATTTCCAGTTCGTATTCACTCAGTTCTGGAATCTCTAGGTAAGGCGTAAAGATTGGAGTGATTAGCGCAACCTTGTCACCTTTCTTCAATAGACCGTTGTTGAACATAGTTTGGAAGGTGTACGTCATAGACGCCGTACCGCCTTCCGTTGCAAACAGATCGAAGTCTGTTGTCATTGGCATTGGGCCGTACATCTCTTCTGCAATGTATTGCTTCACAACGGTTTCGATGTTCGTCAACATACGTGGTGGCACTGGGTAGTTACATGCAAGGTATGCGTTAACCAGTTCATTCAAGAATGCTTGTTTCTCTAGACCCAAACGGTCTTTTGCGTAGCTCAGCGACTTTTCCAAGAACTGTACGCCTTGGTCTTGTTTATTCTTGCTTGCAAACGTATCGAAGCGTTCAACAATGCCCACACCATCTGGAATGCCACCGAAACCACCATCTAGGTATGAATAAGTGCGCTCGGCTTCCAATATTGCGAACTCACCCAAACGAATGAACGCTTTACGTGGTAGTGTCGCAAGAAAATTAGGGTTACCACGACCTGCATCTAATAACGCGCGGTCAGGAACAGTTTGTGCCACTTCAATTAGTTTATCTTTTAATTCAAATGGGCTTAAATCTGCAAATTTTGAAAAATCAATTGTTGTGTTTTGCGTAGTCATAATATTTACCTGAATCTATTATTTAGTAAAATTTGGATAATACTTCCCCTACCGCCTATTTAATTAGGCGATAAGCGTGTTCGAATTTATTTAAATTACATGCCTGCGTTTAAAGTAATAATGCCGACAATAATTGGACCCCATAGGGTAAGCAGGACATTGGCGACTGCATAAGTCACAGTGAATGAGAATACTGGCGTTGCGTTACCTGTTTTTTCCATTAAAGCCGCGAATGCTGGGTTCGCACTTCGTCCACCTGTCACACAGCCAAGTGCTTCAACCGGGTTCTTAATCTTCAATACAAAATATGAGAAGAAGAACGAAATAATCTGAGGGATAATCGTTACACCCATGCCAAGGAACAACAGAGACATACCGTGTTCTTTGATGGTGTCGACCGCTTGAGGCCCAGCCTCAAGGCCAACAATGCCTACAAATGCTGCCAAACCGAAATCTCGAATAAAGTTCGCGGCACCCACAGGAAACTGAGCAACATGCGGATTGCGGCTACGCAACCAACCGACGATCAAACCTGAGATCAAACAACCTGCACCAGAACCGATAGTGACGGGAATACCAGCAATCTTAAAACTGATTAGACCAATTAATAGGCCCACCACCATGCCCATACCAAGCACGATTAAGTCAGTCACGTTTGCTGAGCCCATTCGCTGACCAATGTTTTTCTCAACGCGATTGATATCTTTTGCGGTACCTGTAAGCTGGATGACGTCGTTTTTCTTCACCACAAGATCCGGCGTCATTTCAATTGAGTTGCCTTCACGAATATAGTCTGTCACATAAATACCGCGCATAGAGCCTTGGTTCGAAGCCTCTTTAATCTCTTGCAGCGACTTACCAATCAGTTTGCGGTTGTCTGCGATCAGTTGACGGTTTTCTTCAATAACTTCATAGCCTTCTGGAAGTGCAATCTCGTTGTCAGCCAAACCATCTTGCAGCTTATGTACCGCATTACGACGACCAGTTACAACAATGACATCCCCTTCTTTCAGTGCTGTGAATTTGTCCACTTCTAGCACTTTGCCATCACGTTAAATCAATTCAATACAAGCAGCTAGAGCGTGTTGGTTTAACTGAGCTAAGGTTTTGCCTGCTAGCCCACCATCTTTGCTCACTTTAAATGCTCGTGTAACCAGCGCTGTGATAGCGTTGAACTCACCCGGCACTAAATCACGCTTACCATTTGAATTTTTCTCTTCTAGCGCAATCGCTTCTGCTCGGATATCCCACTTCATCAGTGTTGGGAATACCCATGTCACCATCAGAATTGGACCAAGCGAACCAAAGATGTACGTAACCGCGTAGCCTACTGCGACGTTGGTCTGCATTAGGTGCTTCGCTTCTTCTGTCACACCACCAAGACGTGCGATCGCATCACCCGCTGTACCGATGATTGCCGATTGAGTCAAACCACCAGCTGCAAGGCCTGCTGCCGTACCTCTGTCTAGATCAAACATCCAAGCTGCTGCTAGTACACAAAGCAGGCCAGAAACCGTCATCACTACAGCAGAAAGTAGAATGTTGATGGTTCTAAAGTTCAATGCTTTAAAGAACTGCGCACCACCTTGATACCCTACTGCGTAAATAAAGAGCGCAAAGAAAATGCTTTTTACGCCGGGATCAATATGAACACCAAATTGCCCAATAATTACACCCATTAATAATGTTCCCGCAACACCGCCAAGAACAAATCGACCAATGGTAATTTTACCTACCATATAACCGAGAGAGAGCGTAATAAAGAGAGCAACAAATGGTGCCATGTCAAAAAGGTTAGAAATAATTTCCATGACAATTTTACTCTTACTAATAAATATAAAACTCAAATAATCTAACGAATAATCTGTCACTCATATTTGTTGGATTATTTAATTTAAAAAGCATCTCGTTTGCTTCGAAGCGAATATTAGAAACAAAACCTCACAACTCGTAATCCCATTTGAAGGATGAAACCATCACTTCGCATATTCAAACGCAAACATTGAACAATAATTGTCGAAAATTTAATAACTTAGTGGTCTGAAATGAACATCAAATAAATTGGAAAATAAATTTATTTTTATTTTCACTGTCCAAAAAGCTACTTTGTTGCGCTATTCCCTCTATATAGCGCATAACACCTTTCTCTTGATGGATTAGATCCTACAAAAGCGATTATCACTGATGCCATCACTTGCCTTATCTTTACATTCATCAAGTTAATAGAGAAAAACACCATGAACTCAATGCCACATGAACTTGTGTGGGGCGAAGTTTACTTCCCTCCCTTGTTGCTGGTTATTGCATTGGCTTACATGCTCACCATTTTGGTTGGAACCGTTGCAACAAAACTGGGACTCCACAAATACGTTGCATTTCCTGCGCTCGCTGAGCTAAGCCTAATTGTGATTTTTACTGGCGTTATTGGTCGATTCATTACCATATTTTGAGGCAAATTCCGTGATAAAACGTTATCTCATCACACTGCTATTACTGTGTTCCGCTGGCACCGTGATTTTCAGCTACTACCAATCATACTCTGACAACCCTTGGACTAGAGATGGCCAAGTTAGCGCGCACATCGTTTCTATAACCCCCCGCGTAACAGGACAAATCATCCAAGTCTACGTCGAAGACAATTCGCAAGTGAAACAAGGCGATTTGCTGTTTGAGATTGACCCAAGCATCTATAAAGCGGCGTACCACAAAGCGCTAGCAGCTCAAAAGCAAGCCATTGCATTACTAGCAAAGGCCAAAAATGAAGAGCAGCGAGCACTTAAGTTAGAAAAGCGCACACCTGGCGCTGTACCTGTACTGACATTGAATAACCTAGACAATGCGGTGGAGACAGCCGTTGCCAACGTAGAACTCGCGAAAGCCAATGTTGAAGAAGCCAAGCTAAACCTTGATTACACAAAAGTTTATGCGCCAACGAATGGTTATATCACTAATTTGAACTTACGTGTCGGCTCTCAAGTCGTCGCTAACTCCCCAGTCGTGGCTTTGATTGATGAAGACAGCTTTTGGATCGAAGGATATTTCAAAGAAACGGATTTAGTTGGCGTTGATCCACAAGATAAAGCCTACGTGACCTTAATGATGCACAATGAAGCTGTGTTGGAAGGAAAAATCAAAAGCATTGGCTACGGCATTGCGAAACAAGATGGTAGTACTGGTAACGATCTTTTGCCCAATGTGAACCCTAACTTTCAGTGGATACGCTTAGCTCAACGCATTCCAATTAAAGTTAAATTAGATCACTTACCGAAAGATTTTCAACTACGTGTTGGTATGACGGCCTCTATCAAAATCATCAAACAATAATGCGGTGGAATGTATGTTTAATGCCTCAACCAAAGAAGCAATCAAAGCTGCGCTGTCTATCGTTATCGCGATCTGCCTTGCCTTATGGTTTCAATGGGAGAAACCGTATTGGGCAGCGATCGCAGTCGCGGTAATGGCATTAAATGAAAGCTTCGCTCACTCAATAAACAAAGGTCATAATCGCTTATTAGGAACCCTCCTTGGCATCGGTTATGCCTTTTTCCTCATCACGACATTTTCTCAAGATCGCTTTTTGTTTCTCACCTTCTTCACCTTGTTTTTAGGTGCGTGCATTTTTATGTCGAGCGACGAAAAGTATGGTTATGTGTTCTCTATCGGCTTTGCTGTGTGCTCCATCATCGCATGTATGGGAGGATTTGATAGTCAAGCAACGTTCCACTTCGCTGTTCTTCGCATGCAAGAGACGATTCTTGGTGTGATCACGTTTTCTGTTGTGTACCGATTAGTTTGGCCAGTCAGTACAGAACAAAACTTCATTCAACGTTTTGAGGCCAGCAGAGAGGCGATGCTTAACGCTATGAAATCGCCCAATGATATAGATATTGAAGCTCTTGAGACCAACAGCGCCAACATAGAAAAGTTGTTCCAACTGGTCGGCTTACCACTTACTGGCAGCTACCACTTGAAAGAACATCGTCAGCTATGGCGTGCGCGTTTAAATGAGATGGCACAAATCCAAGACCGATTGCTAGAACAAGCAGATAAATCGCAAAGTCGTGAGATCGATTGGCCAACGCTAACGCAGCAACTTCAAAGCTTTGATATTAAAAATCCAAGTACGTCTCTCATCGGTCACGTTGCTTGTGTCATGCAAAGAGAGAAAAACACAGTTTGGCATCACGAGCATCGAACGTTTATCCAGCATTTGAATGAAGACGGCAGAAAGGTACTGCAAGGTGTCTCCATGTTCATCACTTCTTTGTTGATCTGGATTTATCTGCCCGTACCCGGAGGTTTCATTTTTCCGATGCTAGCAGGCGTGTTCTCTTCAATCGTTCCTACTATGCCACCAAGCATTATTAAAGATGCATTTTTTGGGGTGATAGGTACTGGCACGGTGATTCTATTGCAATACATTTTCATAATGCCAATGATGACCGAGCTTTGGCAGCTTGGGCTATTCTACTTCATCAACATCATCGTAATTTGGAAAGTCTTTTCCACACCAAAACTGATGGTACATAGAATTCTAGGTATTAACTTATTGGTTGTCTTGACATCAGGAGCGCTCAATTTAACCCCAGCTTATCGAATTGAAACGCCCTTGCTGATGCTGGTAAACATTATGATCATTTTGATGATTGCCAAGTTGTTTACTGATCTGTTTCGTGTTCGCGTTACGGTCTAAGCGTCACCTCCGTTCTTGAAACTAAAGCCCTGCATTGCTTCTGCTATGCGGGGCTGTTTGTTTGTGAGCTAGCCATTATTCCTTCGTAACCCATAAAGCGAGGATAGTATCCATCAAAAGCGATTAACGGGATTTCTCTACCCACCATAAAATCCTCTCATTGATTTACGAAATGTAATCGAAAACCATGCATTCACAACGTCAATCACAGCAAACATATCTATCTAACTGAACAAGAAGTTCAGTGACACATTAACTGTCTGAGTCTCGAAGGTTTGAGACTATTCAGAGTGGAAACTGTCATGAGTTTTTTTGAATTACGCGCCGGCAAGACGTCTTCTCTTACTGTGCTCGCGAGCGCACTAATGCTTACTACCCCCACTTTTGGCTTCGCCGCTGAAGAGACGACGACCTACAACGAAGTAATCGAGCAAGGCCGAGCGCTGTTCGACAAATACGGTATCAGTCATGATTTACCAAAACTGGCCATCAGCTCTCTAGTTCAAGGCGAGCATTTGGTAGAGCATGCCCACCGAAGTGTTAAAATCGGTGATAGCGTTCGCGATTCGTCCGTCTACTTGGTTAAGAACACCGATAACAAAGGCAACATTGATCTGCGTATCAAGTACAACCCTGAACAACTCGATGAAAATGAAAAAGTACTTGATGAGATCGAAGCTTTCACACGAACAGAATACCGCCTTCGAAACTACGCGGAGAGTTTTGATCCGTCATCAGTAAGAGCCAAAGAGGATCAGAATGGTAATGTGATCATCAGTTTTAATTACTCAAAATACGGTCTTCCTCAAGATATCGCCTACTTTCGCTTTTTAAGCGTTGATATTGAGTTGGTTAATGGTGAACCGAAACGTATGGTCATTACCAACGATAAACCGTTCACACATCACAACTACCAAGTGGATTCTTACGATCAAGAGATCCTCTTCCAGAAGTTAGCGTCAGGCAAAATTGCGATTGCCAGTAAAAACACCAAGATAGTTGGTTCAAAGAAAAATAAACCCCTCGAAATGATGAGCAGCGTAAAACCGGTAGCGATTTATGAAGATAAGCTTGGCGTGCAAGTACTAGACGAAAAACGCTTGAATGAGGTCTCTGATCCACGCATGCAAGAAGCCAGTGTTAAGCTAGACCGAGTTTTTCCTTTAATGGGTGATATGGTTCGTCGTCAAGGTATCGATTTGCCTCTGCCGTTTGGTGTGTCGCTAGCGTATCGAAATCAAGATATGAATATTCCATTTAATGATTTCACGATTGAAGGCATCGGCCTTAATGAACTGTTTGATCCAGAAGACAGTGTCGGCATCGTGAGTGCTGAGAGCATGACGCTTCGTGGCGATGTAAACATCCTGCCATTTTGGAATGTATTTGGTTACATCGGAAAAGTTAATGTCGATGCCAATGTTGATGCCGCCTACACGGGTGAAGGTGGCCAGTACATAAAAGATAAGCTGAACGATAAACTGCCAGGATTAGGTGATAAGTTTTGCGATGGTTTATCTGCACTTTGTAGTCGCGGACGCCTAGACGTGCCGCTGCATTTGGAATATGACCTTCGTGGTATAGGTACAACCCTTTCGGTTGGCTATAAAGAATTCTTTGCTTCTGTCACTGGTACCTATTCGCAAACTCGCTTAAAGGGCTTAGATGATTGGGGCGATGGTATTGTTACTGTACAGCCGATGTTGGGTTATCAACTTGTCGATTATCGCACGCAGTTTTTTGTCGGAGCAGAATATCAAGGACTGGACGCTCGAATGGACGGGCATGTAAAAAGTGGTGATATCGAATTCGATTACGACATTGGTGTAGATCTTAATCAATGGGCGTTTTTGACTGGTTTCAATAAGCAAATCGGCAAAAACTACAACCTGACCTTTCTCTATAACAAAGGGGAAACTCGAGAGTCAGTAACCTTAAATCTTGGTTACCGTTTCTAGCTCTCATAAAGAGCCCGCCCCTAGACGATGGTAGGACTGCATCCTACAAAGGCGATTACTGAAACTGTCGCCGATGTCCTACCATTTGAGCCATCAATACAACAAGCCATCCAACCATTCACGGATTAATGCCAAAGCGTCAGGACGTCGCTTGTTAGATGCCGTTTAACATTTTCGGTGTACGCACCAAATGACTTTTGGACATAACAATGACTTTACTCAATCGCTCAACTTTAGCCATTACCATCACTCTTGCCTTAGCAGCTTGCAGTGATGACTCTGGTAAACCTAGCGTTCCTAACGGCCCGAAGCCACTACAACCCTTACCACCAGAGCAAATCGCTTTGGAAATTGGCGATGCAACCATTCAAGCGACCAAAGAGTCCCTTGTCATCACGCCTCTTGATGCGGATGAAAAACTGGCAGCGGTAGAGGCGTTCAAAGGTATCCAGTTTGCGCAAGCAGACCGCTTTCAGCACAGCATTGCGGTCCCACTTGAAGGCGATGTTGATGCGACTCAGTTCGGTGATGCGTGTCCGCAATTAAAAACCACGACACAAACGCAATCAGAAAATTGTTTGAACCTAAACATTTGGCGACCTGCCGGGACAGAAGCGTACGCAGATTTGCCAGTTTATGTCTTTATTCACGGTGGAGACTTTGAATACGGCGCGGGCTCAGAACCGCTGATTCATGGTGATATGGTGGTTGCACAAGGTGCTGACGATGGTAACCCGTTTATTGCAGTTACTTTTAACTATCGTTTGGGCTTGCTAGGCAGTGTTTGGATCGATGGTTTGGACAACCCTGAGGGCGGTAACTTTGGCCTAGGCGATCAAAAACACGCGCTTGAATGGGTTCAACAAAACATAGATGCATTCGGCGGCAATCCGCAAAACGTGACACTCATGGGGCAAGGTGCGGGTGCCATGTCGGTGGGAATTTTACAGCAATCAAAAGGCGATGCTGCAATCGCAGGTGAGCACTTTCAGCGTGCCATCATGCAAAGCAACGCGTACGGCTTTGAATATAAAAGTTACGATGTTGCCAAGAGCCAAAGGCCAGAGCAAAGTGTTGAAGATCTAACGCTACTACCACTTGAAGAGGTCATGAAGGTACAGAGCGAGATGCTTGATCCTATTCAACGTCTTAAGAACTGGGTACTGACCGCTGCGAATAACTGATGCATTCATGCATTAGGTCTTTCCATTGCTCAGGGCAATCATCAAGTATGTCCTCAAGGAGACTTTCGGCATTTTGGTTATAACTATTTTCCCACGACTCTATTAGTAGTTTTTGATCGCTTTTTAATGGTTCATAGCTAGTAATACCCAACCAATTTATAAATGCAGGAATCGTCCAACCTTGTTTTGCCAAGTCAGCAACAGGCTCGCTCAACTCTGAGATAAGCCAATCATTGTATTTTTTAGAGAAATCGACAATATCAATATTCTCTAGGAACTCTATGACAGTTTTCGACATAATCTAGAACCTTATAACGCCCTGTTAAGGTGTGAGCAACGCAATACCGAAGCCGCCGCATACCACCTTAAACACTAAACGCAACGCATAGTAAAAATGCCACGCGTTGCGAATCACTCTTAAACAGTTTGTTATATGTTTTTCACTTCAGCTCTATTTATTGTTTCCGTTATTCACACTTTCTTTGCTATCTTCAGCAACACCATTTTTATTCCTATCTTCCATGAGTTTCTCTCTGAATCTTTTTAATAATTGTGAATCAGATGACATCGTTGAAAATAATACGCTGGTATCAATTCCGGTAGCAACAAATGCTTTCTTTTCGTCTTCCGTGAATTTCACTGGTGACTTAGCATCTAGCACTCGGATCGCCCACTGCCTCATTGCTTTTCTTTCGCGTGAAATACCGCTGAAAGCTGATATTTTATTTTCATCATCAGCTAAGTCGTTACTTAAAATACCTACTGCTAACCTAACATAATCAGAGTCTACCTTGGTTTTTTCAACCGATGTTGATACAAACCAACTAGATATTACGATTGCAATGGGTAAACCAAGACCAGAAATCCATTGAATCACATTTGAATGTCTTTCGAAAAAACTCATAATTCCCTCTACATATAACGCCGCGTTAAGTGGTGAGCAACGCAGACCACCAAACCTAAACCATTGTACCTTAAACACTAAACTCAACTAGAACTGAGAGCGCCAAGCGTTGTGAATCCGCCTTAAACGCTTTGTTATACCGCTGCCTGCCGCTCCAGACGAACTTCTATTGCTTTAACATTTGAAATGTCAGCCAATTCAAAAATATCTGACTCAATACGCTCCGCAACCTTGAAACCTAGTGCCTCAAAGATCTCTACATTACCAGTTTGCTCAACGCACCAAACTGAGAGCAAGCATGCATTTGAGAACATACGCTCTGCTTCTAAAATTAAGCTTCGAGCTACTCCTTTTTTACGACATTCAGGCATAACAGCAAGTGTACTTAAATTAAGCGTCTTGCCAGACAACTTAACCTTTATAAGACCCACTAGCTGGTGATCCAAATAATATCCCAAACAAGTCCACTCATTTGTTGAACTAGCTTGGTTTCTTTGAGTTTCGGAAGTGGGGCGATAGATTTTTCGTAGCTCGGAGAAGCTTGTTTTTGATAGAGATAAGAGCGACTGATCTGTCCCGCTTATTTGCTTTATCATTGATTTCTCCTTTGCGGTATAACGCCCTGTTAAGGTGTGAGCAACGCAATACCGATGCCGCCGCATACCACCTTAAACACTAAACGCAACGCATAGTAAAAATGCCAAGCGTTGCGAATCACTCTTAAACAGATTGTTATGTAGCTATTCGCCATTACCCAAATCAAAAAGGTTTATACCACCAGAACTATCTAGACTGGTATTCGTCACTTTACTATTAGGTTCTACATTTACTTCTGCATATAGTAAGTAGCTTTCAAATGATGGGACTTCAGATACGTTAAATAGGATCTTTCCAACAGACTTTTGAAAATCCAATAAGTCGCCTAGATCTTCATGTAGTTCCAAAGCCAACTCTTTACTGTATGGCAGCAACATGCCATAAGAAACTGACTTATAGAATCGGTCATTGCTGCGATTAATCTGGTTCAATACCCAACTAATCTCATGAAACGAATAGGTGTTCTTTTTCCCAAATTTAGCACACAGCTTAGGAGCTACATCTTTAGCCACTGACTGAACATAAGCCTTTTTATTCATGAACTTAAGCATATCTATCCTCCTTGCTACATAACGCCCTGTTAAGGTGTGAGCAACGCAATACCGATGCCGCCGCATACCACCTTAAACACTAAAGCCAACGCATAGTGAAAATGCCACGCGTTGCGAATCACTCTTAAACAGTTTGTTAGGCATCTTTTCCCGAATGGTACTCTTTAAGTTGAGTTGCAACTTCATTTTGTAGCCAATCTTCGGTAATCCCCATTGTTTCCCACACTTTCAAACTCAGTTTTTCTACCGCGTGATCAGCAACTTGGAAAATGTGTATCAAGTTCTGGAGTTCAGTGATCATTTCTTTGCGACCATCAGTATCTGACATATGCATTGCATAATCGTAAAAGAAATCGTGTGCTAGCCAGTTACGCTTTTTCAGAGTAGCTTCAAGGTGTGTTACTAACTCATAAGGTAGATCAACTTTCTTCTTAACTTGTCCCAATAGACGACCAAATGTATGGGAATTTAACCCATTATATATTTCTAACCACTCTTCTTGATTCAGTGCTGAATTGTCGACGACTTTATAACCCATCGCGAAGTTTACTAGGGCTTTTTCAGCGCACTGTGCATTGAACGAAGCTAACCCAAAAAAGGCAAAAACTTCCTTTTCGTCACATAACTCCGGTTCTGGGATTGGCTTTAACTCACCAATATTTATATCACCAACTTTCACAACGACTCCTTGATGCCTAACGCCCAATTAAGGTGTGAAGCACGCAATACCTATGCTGCTGCATGGTACTTCAACACAGAAACCACCGCATACCAAAAATGCCACGCGTGCTGAATCACTCTTAAATTGTTTGTTATGGCGCTACACTCAACGTTAGCTCTTGTATGTCAATTTGGTCTACTTCCCTGCCCAATATCCGCTTGTACTCGACTAAACGATGAACTGGGATAACTGGCAACTCGATACCTTGATAATCTTTAATAACTGACTCTGAAAAGTAGATTTCAAGCTGGTGCCAAGAGCCATCTTGACGTGATTGTATCTTAGTATGTTCAGACAAACCGATTTCAATTTTTTGATTTTGGTAAACCAATTGGAAATACTCTAGATCCCAACCATATTCGGCATAATGAGTTAACGGTTTGGATATGTATTTTGCTACATGCGATAGCACTTTGTCTGCGTCTGAGTTTCGAATATAAAGATCTATATCTGCGATTTCCCGACTTCCACCATGAATAGTTGCCGCTAATCCACCTACTATTTGATACTCTACAACCTCTGCATCCAAGATCTCTTTGAGCCACTGTAAAGCTACTTTAACTTTATCACTCATCTAGTTCCCTTAGCTGAATTTGCCCTGCGCCATAACGCCGCGTTAAGTGGTGAGCAACGCAGACCACTACAGCTAAAGTATTGTGCCGTAAACAATAAAGCTGAAGCAAACCAAAAATGCTAAGCGTTGGGAATCCGTCTTAAACGCCTTGTTAGGTAAATTTCCAGCGTAGTGCGTTTGCCTCATGCTCCTTTATAAAACTGTCTTTATGATTGCAATATACACCAATATCGTTGTTACAAATTGAAGCACCTTCTCGCTTCAAATTACCATAATGCAACGCTATTTCTGGAAATTGAATCAAGTAGTCACGAAATGCAATATGCCTATTTGCTTCTGGAGACCCAACTAAAAAAGCATGTACTTGGTGACTTCTTTGTATGCCACCTTTTTGAAAATAACGCCTACCTGCTATACCAAATTCACCTTTAACTTCATACCCAAGCGACTCCATCAGATTATTGTTCTTATCCAATTCTTCTAGTGATTTCACTTCAACAAGAATATCGATGATTGGTTTCGCACAAAGACCTTTGACTGAAGTACTACCAATGTGATGAATTGCCACTACATTAGCTGAATTCAAGGCCGATTCTAGCAACACCTTTTCATCGCTAAATTCATTGGCCCATGAAGGTCGATAGTCTACAACTTCAATTACCCTCGAACTCATTGTTCCTCCATTTACCTAACGCTCTCTATACGGCGATTTGCCGTTTTTATGGCAGGCTACCGCCTTCTTTCTTATCAAAAGCGCTATCAATCGTAGCACTTATATGTATGAAACAAATAGAAAAACAGTATGAATATGTGTGGTAGCGCGCGCAATTAGTCGGCGCACAGCACGCTAATTTCAAAAGTGGTGATACATTAACAGAACTGTATAAATAAACAGGTTAATTTATCATGAAAAGTCAGTTTTTACTTAGTGTAAAAGAACACATGCTTACGCGTCATTATGCGAATAAAACTATCGAAAGTTATCTATTTTGGATAAAACGCTTTATCACTTTTCACCAGCTTGCACACCCATCAACACTAGCAGAAGATGATGTCATTCAATTTCTGAGTTACTTAGCGGTAGAAGAAAAAGTTGCGGTAAAAACGCAAGCTTTGGCGCTGAACTCAATATCATTTTTATATCGTGATTATTTCAAAACCCCACTATCACTTGATATGAGATTTCAGAAATCCTTGACCGAAAAGAAACTTCCCGTTGTATTAACCAGGGAGGAGATCCGAAGATTCGTTCAGCATATCGACCCGAGGTATAGACTCCATATTCAGCTGCTTTACGGCTCAGGGCTTCGAGTTATGGAATGTTTACGCTTAAGAGTTCAAGACATCGATTATGATTATGGTGCAGTTCGCGTTTGGCAAGGAAAAGGAGGTAAAAATCGTACAGTCACATTAGCCAAAGAACTGCATGAACCACTCAAAGCTCAAGTTAATTTAGCAAGAAACTATTACTTTAAAGATAGGCACATGCCTGGTTATGCGGGCGTATACATCTCTGAAGGTTTACGACGTAAATACCCAAAAGCGGAGCTAGATTTTAACTGGCACTTTTTGTTTCCATCAACAAAGTTAAGCGCAGATCGAGACACTGGTGAACTCAGAAGGCATCATATCAATGAAAGCGCAATACAAAGAGCAGTAAAGCGCGCGGCAAGCGACGCAAGCATTGAGAAAACTGTAACTTGCCACACACTAAGACACAGTTTTGCCACGCACTTATTGGAATCTGGCGCAGACATTAGAACTGTTCAGGAACAATTAGGGCATACTGATGTGAAAACCACGCAAATCTATACTCACGTTATCGAGCGCGGGGCTGGCGGTGTGTTGAGTCCATTATCCAGCCTTTAGAAAAACAAAGCCACCTCGAAAGGTGGCTTTGCTTTATAACTCGTTATTGACGAACACCGAGTTTCACATTGCCTTTTGAATCAAACCAAAGTGCTTGTGAACGGCGACGTCCTATTAGTATCGGACCATCGTCATAAAAGAGAAAGTTCTTCCAGTGCTTTTTAAAAATAGACCATTTCGTTTCGATGACATTGTACTTCTCGTAGCAAAAGTAAACGGTCACATCGTCTTGCCAATCGATATGTGCCTCAACTTCCGCTAGCATGTCAGGATCATCCGACTCCCAGGCAGCCATCCAATCCACAGTTTCAGACCAATTCGCCTCATTCATTGGCCAGTCTTGGGAACTAAGTCTATCCATATCAGGGCTTTGAGCACTGATATTTTCTTTCCAAAATTGTGCTGAACGGGCTTGGCTCATCGGCTTAATAAAAGCCAAATCTTCTTCTGGCACAGGCATCGACTGATGCGTAAAAATCCATTTTCTTTGGTATTCATCCAAAGGCAAATAAGACATTCAGTCTCCTTTATTACGATTTCAGCCAACCTTTCTCTGTGGCTTCTTCAATCAACTCTTTCGCTTTGTCCCATAAGGTAACAGAGCCAAATTCAATTCGTTTATTAATGGTAAGTGCTTGTTCGCGTGAGACACCATGTTCCTTCCAACTCTGACCATTATTATGGTAGTTCAAGAGCATTGGAATTAACCGATCGAGTGCTTTTGCATACTTAGCATCATCGGTCTGCGCGGCTTCAAATTCATGCCAAAGCGCCAATAGCTCTTGCTCCTGATCGCTGGGTAACATACCAAACAAGCGCTCTGCAGCTCTAATTTCTTTTTCTGCTTGCTCTTGAGACGCAGCAGTATCATAAACAAAGGTATCGCCCGCGTCGATCTCTACTACGTCATGTATCAATAACATTTTCATCACTCGGCAAATATCAACAGGTGCATTCGCATGCTCTTCCATCAATATTGCCATCAGTGCGACATGCCAACTATGCTCACCACTATTTTCGAGGCGCCCTTCAGCACTTTTAACTCGAGTTCGGCGCAAAATGCTTTTGAGTTTATCGAGCTCGATTACAAGTGCTAACTGCTTTTCCAATCGTTCCATACTATCGCCCTTCTGGCTGCCAATTCGGATTAATAAGCGACGTTAGAACGTGGTCTTGCCACTCACCATTAATCAAAAGGTAATCTTTTGCATACCCTTCTCGGTTGAAACCTACATGCTCTAGCACAGCTTCACTGCGTTTATTGTGAGGCATGTAGCCAGCTTGAATACGATGCAGTTTCTGAACGTTAAACATGTAGTCGCAAGCCATGGTTAATCCACGACGCATATAACCATGCCCTTGCGCTTTTTCAGCGAGAGAATATCCGACGTTACAAGAATAAAAAGGAAAACGACTCAAACTACTAAAGGATATCGTACCTAGCATTTCACCCGAAGAGGCTCTGACTAAAAGGCAATAATACCCCAATCCCATTCGATGCAGCTCATTGAGCTTGATAAGCTTTTGCAACCAACCGTTCACTGAGAAAAAAGCCTCTTCACGTTTCGGTTCAAACGGTTTCAGGTATTCTCGGTTCGCTTGAAAATATTCGGCAATCATATCTGCGTCACCGATTTCAGCGGTACGAAGAAGCAAGTCACCGTCCAACTTATGAACGGCGATAGATGAGCTGTTATCTTCCATTACAAATGATTAATTCCGTCTTTTCGTTCAATTCGATTAATTCTTACGGATACCATAATCACGCAGTTTATTAGCGATTGAGGTATGCGATACATTTAAGCGCTTAGCAAGCTTGCGGCTTGATGGGAATGACTGATACAAACGTTCCAGAACTTGAGATTCATAATCACGCATGATCTCATCCAAAGAACCGTCGATGTTAAGCGTTGCACTACCAGCGCCGACTGACTGAGGCTGAGGTAAATTGAAGTGATCCGCGTTTAGTATACCACCATCCATTTCCGTGAGCGCTCGAAGAACCATGTTATCCAGCTGGCGCATGTTTCCTGGCCACTGATAATTTGCAAGGGCATCAACTAGACCATCATCAAACTCTGGCTTATCAATCCCAAGCTGTTGAGCATGTTTCGCCACGAACAACTCAAGCAATGGTGCAACGTCGTTTGAGCGCTTACGTAACGGAGGAATGCTGAGCGTAAGTACGTTGAGACGATAATACAAATCTTCACGGAACATTCCTGCTTCAGAAAGCTCGGCAAGGTTATGTTTTGTTGAAGCGATGATACGAACATCGACATGCATCTCATCTTCTGCACCGACACGACGGAAATTACCATCTTGTAGAAAACGTAACAGCTTGATTTGAAGATGCGAGCTCATTTCACCGATTTCATCAAGAAATACCGTCCCGCCATTTGCTTGCTCAAAGATGCCTTTGTGGCCTTGTTCATGATTGAATGAACCCGGCGCATGACCAAAAAGTTCAGTTTCTGCTACATCGTCAGGCATCGAAGCACAACTCAAAACTAGGAATGGCTTGCTCGCGCGGCTAGAACGGCTATGGCAAGCTTTAGCAAGCATTTCTTTACCAGTCCCCGTTTCGCCCTCAATCAACAATGGTTGGTCAAGCACAGACAGCTTCTTAGCTTGGTTCATTAGTGCTTTATGACGGTTCGATATACCAACAAAGTGCTCAAAACCCAGAGGATTATGCAGCGGTAGTGCTTCTTCAATTCTGGCAACTTGCTGACTAGAGCGAATCGTCATTAGAGTACTCGCTAGAGTCGAGTTTTGCGCTTCGTCTCGGATATAAACGGGCATCAACTCTAGAACATAGTCCAAGCCATCAATCACAAGGTTTTCCCGCGTTCGACCATTAACACCTTCAGACCAACGAGAGAAACGAACACTTGGTAACAAAGCACCGATTTGAGTACCAATCACTTCTTGCTTGTGAAGGCCAAGCAATGAAAGTGCAGACATGTTCGCCATGTCTACGGCACCTTTAAGATCAATGGCAAAAACCGGATCGGGCAAGTTATCAACTAACGAGAGCAGCTCCGTATTGTGGCGCTCCATCGGCATAAACTGGATTTTACGTACGTCTTTCACCCCCGGAATACGGCGGATTTCAGCCATCAGCTCACTAAACGTATCAAAATCAATATCCGGGCAATTCAAATAGATAATACCGCTAATATCGATTTCGATACCACGTAAGTCGATGCTTTTAGACGCTAAAATATCGAGCAGTTCTCGGGTCAAGCCGAGTCGATCTTCACATAAGACTTCAAGACGCACTTAAAATATCCCAATTCACAACTGTCAGGAAAAGTTGACAGTAGTTTCTATCATGCTTGGAATGGCGTCAAGCAATCCTATCCATCAAAGTTGATATTCGTTACGGTTTCATCGTAATTGATGCAACTTTCGCCGCCACTGCCTTGCGTATGGTGCCCAACTTAACCTGACGGTCAGGATACCAGGGTAGTGGACGCAATAAGGTCATCGCTTTCAAGCCCAAACGTGCCGTTAGAATACCAACACCTAGTCCCTGCCCTGCACGAGCAGAAACTTTGCCAGCAAGATCCATCGACATCAAATCCATACTGGCATCAATAGCGAGCTCACTGGCTCCAGCCGCCGCCATATTGACAAATACCGCTCTTAGTAACTTGATGCGAGAGGCATAACCTAGCTCTACCCCATATACTTTGGAGAGGTTGTCGATCATTTTGAAATTTCGCCACGCCACCAGCAACATATCAGCGGCAGCCAGAGGGCTCACGGCGACTAGGGCCGCACACTCGGTTGCGTGCTGTGATACGATTTTCGTTGCCAACTTGTCTTGTTGGCTCACCACCATAGAGTCATACATATCAAGAATTTCAGCGTCACTATGAGCAGGGTTAATACTGTTCTGCCAACGATCAAAGCCCGGGTTCTCTGCCATCACACCACTTTGTTCTGCTACGGTTTCGCAAAAGTCTTTCCCTTTCCCAACGCTCTCACTATTAACAAGTGCTTCTGCTTCTTCTTGAACACTAAAATGATTTCGTAGTTTTCGCAGTTTCCAAAGCTCTTTACCCATAGCTCCTAAACCAAGCGAAGCGATCGCAGCAATAAACCCCGTCCAGCTTAAGGCCAGCCAATCAGAAGCCTGAATTGCGGTTATAACCGAGTCCACCGCTTGCCAGCCAACCAAACCAGCAAAAGTTGCAAATGCGCCAGTCGCGAGCCATTTTCTGCCCGATTTTGGACGAATGACATGCTCGAGTTGCAATTCCTGTTCGGTCTCCTGGTGCGCTTCTTTAACTTCAACAGGTACAAATGTTTCTTTTTCGCCGAATGTTTGCTGCGCCGTCAACTCTGGTTGATTCGATTGCTGATCTTTTTCCATTACCTTTTCAGAGAAAACTTGTTTTTGCTTCAACTCACTCATTTCAATTTATCTCCAATCAGGTAATCCAGTGCTTTGTCTAAGCGTATGTGCTTCACTGGCTCATCATTCGGTGAGGGCATCGGACGAAACGACGTAAAATCAAACCCGTTATTTTGCCAATAAGCTGCATTTGGTAGCTTTTTCGGCACCTCTCCGGGAAACATAGTCATCGGCTCACCACCCAATGTTGTTCCTTGTAACGCCGGGATGGTCTTATCTCCAGAGGAAATAAACCCCGTCGTGGTTGCTTGGATGGAAGCGATACTCATGCAGCTCATCTCAATATTCTCGTAGGCTGCCGTTTGCCATGCTGGATGCACCATTTGTTGGAGCAGAGACACCAAATTTGGGTGCTGATCGGGCGTGATATGATCCGCTTTTGTAGCAGCAAACAACACTTTGTCGATTTTTGGTGAGAACAAACGACGCAAAAAGCTACTACGACCATAACGGAAGCTATGCATGATCTGTTCTAGCGCTTGGCGCATGTCGTAAAACGCTTCATCACCAGCATTGAGAGGCTGCAAACAATCCACCAGTACAATCTGGCGATCGAAGGTCGCAAAATGATGCTTATAAAACGCTTTCACTACTTTCTGTTGGTATTCCTGAAAACGGGCTTCTAGCATCGCTAAGTTACTGCCCTTGGGCGCTTTGCTTTCCGAATCAGCACGACACGGAAAAAACTGTAGCACCGGCGCGCCTGCTAGCTCACCAGGTAATACAAAGCGGCCAGGCTGAACCCAATGAAGGCCAGCGTCTTTACAAGAATGAAGGTACTCTGTGTATATGTGTGCAACTTTCTCAAGTAGTTTCTCATTCACTTCTGCAAAGAGATCCACTTTCTCCAGTTCAGAAAGCCAAGCTTTGGCTAAATCGCCACGCTGGCCTTTAAGTGCATCAAACTGAGTTTGCGACCACGTTGCAAAGTCCATGTCCAATAAAGGCAGGTCGAGCAACCACTCTCCTGGATAGTCGATAATATCAACATTTAAAATTGCGGTTTTACTCAACAGCTTTTTCGTAGTTTTATTTGGTTTGTACTTGAGCGCTAAGCGAATCTCACTCACATCACGTGTCGGTACTGGCCACTTAGGTGGAGTGGCATGAATTTGGCTCATCGCCTCATCGTAAGCAAAGCGTGGCACCATCATATTCGATTGAGGCTCACGCTTCGCCCCAATAAGGCGCTTATCTCTAGCCGCAGTCAAAAGAGGCAAATTGTCATGGGTTGCAGTATGAAGAAGCTGATTCACTAATGACGTGATGAATGCCGTCTTACCGGCACGAGAAAGTCCGGTGACAGCAATTCGAACATTAGAGTCCATACCTCTGTTGATAAAGTCATTAACTTCTTTCTTTATTCTCTTCATTACGCTTCTTTATCTTACTCCACTTTAAAACAACGTTGTCAGCGACTTCGAATTTCGAGCTATGAATACTGTTCTATCCCGAATTCTATGAGTTTAACTTTATATACCTTAATAAAAGATGAACAAAACATCCGGCTTAATGCTGTGTTAAAAAAGAAAAGCCCCTGAGTGGTTCAGAGGCTTACTTAATCTACAGCATTAGTAACTCTATATGCGCTGATTACTATGTTAAACAGGAACCCGCTTTCTTTAAGCCTAGTCGTCTTCGATCAACTTATAGATAACAAATAGAGCGATTTCTAAAATCAACCACAACACACATGTGATGGTCACGTACTTTTCATCAAAGATGCTGATACCGTGAAGAATCAAGTCATAGCCAACAAAGCCACCTATCACTACAGCAAGAATAATTTGTAGAATCTGAATAAAACGAGGCATGCCGTCTCCTAATTATTGTTCGCATAACGTTTGATTGCTATGCCTAAAGGTTTATATCCTTAATTATATAGACAAAAAGTGCAGGTTTCGCTGCACTTTTGTCAATTGTTTGCTAGGTAAATCAGCACCTTGTCACATTCTCTCTACTGAGACGCAGCAAGATTGCCCTTTGCCTTATGCTTCCATCTCTTGAATTTTCACTTTCCAAGTGTCTGGACCAATTTGGTGCGCGTTAACACCATTTGAGTCGACAGCCACTGTTACTGGCATATCTTCAACTTCAAATTCGTAAATCGCTTCCATACCTAAATCTTCAAATGCGACAACGCGAGCTTTCTTGATCGCTTTCGCCACCAAGTATGCAGCGCCACCTACAGCCATTAGGTAAACCGCTTTGTGATTCTTGATAGATTCAACCGTTGCAGGGCCACGCTCAGCTTTACCGATCATGCCCATGATGCCGGCCTTTTCTAGCATCATGTCGGTGAATTTATCCATACGCGTAGATGTTGTTGGGCCAGCAGGACCAACGACTTCATCACCAACTGCATCGACAGGGCCTACGTAGTAAATGAACTTACCGTTTAGATCTACGCCTTCAGGTAGACCTTCACCGTTATCTAGCATGCCTTGAATACGTTTATGCGCAGCATCACGACCAGTCAGAATTTTACCTGATAGAAGAACCGTTTCGCCTGTCTTCCACTCTTGTACTTCTTCTTTAGTAATTGTGTCTAAGTTTACGCGACGCGTATTTTCGCCCGCTTCCCAAGTGATATCTGGCCAATCTTTTAGTTTAGGTGGTGTTAGCTCTGCTGGGCCGCTACCATCAAGCGTGAAGTGTACGTGACGAGTCGCCGCACAGTTCGGGATCAAACAAACAGGCTTAGAAGCCGCGTGCGTTGGCGCAGTTTTGATTTTAACGTCGACAACAGTCGTCAAACCGCCAAGACCTTGCGCACCGATACCAAGTTTGTTCACGCGATTGAAGATATCCAAACGAAGCTCTTCTTCTGCGTTTTGTGGGCCACGGTCAATAAGCTCTTGAATATCGATGTGTTCCATTAGAGATTCTTTTGCCAATACCGCTGCTTTTTCAGCCGTACCGCCGATACCAATGCCAAGCATGCCAGGAGGACACCAGCCAGCCCCCATTGTTGGTAGCGTTTTTTCTACCCACTCAGCAATATCGTCAGATGGGTTTAGCATCACCATCTTAGTTTTGTTTTCGCTACCGCCGCCCTTCGCAGCGATCTGAATTTCAACTTTATCGCCCGGAACCATGTTGATATGTACGACGGCAGGCGTGTTGTCTTTGGTATTAATACGTTTACCAGCAGGGTCCATAAGTACTGACGCACGCAACGGGTTATCAGGGTTCGTGTACGCTTGTCGAACACCTTCATCTACCATCTGCTGAACCGTCATGTCGGTCGAATCCCATTGCACGCCCATACCGATGTTGACGAAACACGTCACAATACCAGTATCCTGACAAATTGGACGGTGACCTTCTGCGGACATTCGGGAGTTAATTAAGATCTGAGCTATCGCGTCTTTAGCGGCTTGGCTCTCTTCGCGGTGATAGGCTTTTTCAAGAGCTTGAACAAAGTCTAGCGGGTGGTAGTAAGAAATATACTGTAGCGCATCAGCGACACTGCTGATCACATCCTGCTTGCGTATTACCGTCATTACATGCCTCGTTATAGTTATGCTTCCATTATTGGCTTGGCTTCAATCGTGTTTGTTGAGCTTATTGCTCTTTTGAGCTTCGTTTTTTATAAACAATTGTCGAACGGCTGATATCGACACACGAAATGCTGAAGTTGCCTACTTGTAAACCATCTCAAAACCCTATGAATAGAGGGAGTTTGGCTATACAGAGGAATATGATACTCTTGCTGCCCATGACATGCCATGCAGTGAACGATCTCTTTGTCACAAATTACACAAATGAACAACATGGACAATCAATTCATTGATTTTAAAGCGCTGGAATACGCACCAGAGTTTGCTCTTCACCTTTTTTCTCGCATTCAACACCAGCCTTGGGCGATGTTGCTGCGTTCTGCATCAGAAACGCATATCGATAGCCGCTTCGATGTGTTGGTCGCCAACCCAATTGCAACGTTAGAAACCACTGCCGACAACACACAAGTTGAAACGCCATCGAATGCCTATTCAACTCAAGATGACCCATTTGCGCTGCTTCATCAGTTGCAAGAACAGTGGCTTCCTCACGTAGAGTTAAATAAAGAATTGGATCTGCCTTTTGTCGGCGGTGCGCTCGGTTACTTCAGTTACGATTTAGGTCGCCGCGTAGAAACGATGCCAGAAGTGGCAGAAAAGGACCTCAACACGCCGGATATGGCGGTAGGTCTGTATGAATGGGCCGTTGTTGTTGACCACCAGCTAAAAAAAGCATGCTTAGTCGGTCAGAACATCGAGCAAGCTTGGCAATGGTTAAACGAGCAAAAAGCAGAACAAACCGTTGACTTCGCTTTGTCTGGTGATTGGCAGTCAAACATGACGAAAGAGAGCTACGCCACTCGCTTTGACAAGGTGCAAGAATACTTGTTGAGCGGTGACTGTTATCAGATCAATTTGGCGCAGCGCTTTAACGCACCGTATCAAGGCAGCGAGTGGCAAGCGTATCTGAAATTGGAGTCCGCCAACCAAGCGCCATTCTCAGCGTTTATCCGTATGCCTGAGTCTTCGATTTTGAGTATCTCTCCAGAGCGCTTTTTAGAGCTCAAAGATCGCGTCATTGAAACAAAACCAATCAAAGGTACTCGCCCACGCAGCGAAGATCCAAAGAAAGATAACGCTAATGCCCATGACTTGCAGACAGCGGAAAAAGATCAGGCAGAAAACCTGATGATTGTCGATTTGCTGCGTAATGATATTGGTCGAGTTGCATCACCGGGTAGCGTTCACGTGCCAAAGTTGTTCGATATTGAAAGCTTCCCTGCCGTGCATCATTTGGTGAGCACCATTCGTGCAAATTTGGATGAACAATACGCTCCTGCGGATTTGCTGCGAGCGTGTTTTCCAGGCGGTTCAATTACGGGCGCACCTAAAGTTCGCGCAATGCAGATCATTGAAGAACTGGAGCCGCATCGACGCAGCGCGTATTGCGGCAGTATTGGCTACATTTCACGCCATGGTCGTATGGACACCAGCATTACTATCCGAACTCTTGTAGCGGAAAAAAACAAACTTTACGCTTGGGCTGGCGGCGGCGTCGTGGCAGATAGCGATTGCGCCTCTGAGTATCAAGAAACGTTGGATAAGCTTTCAAAGATTTTGCCAGCGCTGCAATCGTAGATTTCAACCGTGGACAACGTCGCTTTAATGCTATTGACGAAAACAATCTAAAACGCCTCCAGAACGGTAATGCCGCTCATTTAACAGCGAGTGGCATATTTCTGTATCTCATCACCCTGCACAGCGACGAAAGAGCGTGATACAGGTTCTTCTATTCGAGCACTTTGTGGTCAAATTTGTTTCATTACCCGCTCATCGTGCTGCTACTAGATTCTTAGTCTCGCCAAGGCTCGCTAGAATGACCCAAAAAACATCGTTAAATGATCGGCATTATCCAGTGTGGTGCGTTTTTCTGTGTATTTTATTTGCATGTACTTTAGCTTTTAGCCGTTGGCCAACAAAAATTCTTTTTTAAAAGGAAGCGTCTACTGCTCAAGCCACTTACACATAATCTGTTCAATATCGGTTGCGGTGTACGGCTTAGTGAGGATGTCGTCCATGCCTGAATCAATACACTTTTGACGCTCTTCGATGGTAGTGCCAGCGGTTAATGCAATAATAGGATGAGTAAAGCCACGCTCTCTCAGATACATCGTCGCCTCATAACCATCCATTTCAGGCATTCGGCAGTCCATGAATATCAGTTCGTAGTCTTTACTTTTCACCGCTTCTAATGCTTCTTTGCCGTTGGCTTTTAAATCAGGTGTAATGTCGAGTTTTTTCAGCATTTGAGTAACAATGACTTGATTCATTCTGATGTCATCAACCACTAATATTGAGCGTCCTGCTAAATCGCTTCGCTCTATGGTGACCAATTCCCCCTCTGCTGTGCCTTGTGATTGCCCTTCCTCAAGAGGAATAGCAACTTTAAAAGTTGTCCCTTTGCGCTCTTCACTCTCAAAGCTAATTTGACCTTGCATCAAATCCACGAGATTTTTACAAATCGCGAGACCTAAACCTGAGCCTTCAAAGCTGCGTTTCGCTGAGCGATCAACTTGGACAAATGGATCAAATAGTGACGGCTGTGCTTTTATTGGGATGCCAATACCAGTGTCTTCAACCTCAAAATAAGCCGTGCCGTTAAGCCATTCCACCCGTAACACGACGCCACCCAAGTGAGTAAACTTAATCGCGTTTCCCACCAAGTTAACCAAAATTTGTGTAATGCGCTCTAAGTCACCGACTAAAAATTCTGGAATCCCCAGCTTTTTGTCGATAGAGAAATGGATGCGTTTTTCAGCAGCCTTAGCTGCAAATACACCCATGATGGCTTTTTCAAGCTCCTCCCAGGCAAAAACTTTATGTATGATTTCCATCATACCGGCATTCATCTTACTGAAATCAAGAAGATCATTAATGATCACTCTCAATAAGTCCCCTGATTGAGTCAAATTGCTCAAGTATTGACGTTGCTCTTCTTCTAATTGGGTTCGACTCAATAACTCCGCACTACCCAATACGCCATTGAGAGGAGTTCGCAGCTCATGGTTAATCATGGCGACAAACTCCTTCGTCGCTTTTTCTGATTCCTCAGCCCGCTTTCTCAGCTCGACCTCTCGCTCTAAACTTAAGTGTCGACCAATAACACCATGAACTAAGTCAGACACGAGCTCCATCTGTTTGGAAATAAAAGACTTATCGATTTGATCTTGCAACACAGAGAAAATCAACTCCCCAACCGTTTCCCCATCAATGATAACTGGCAAATGCAAATTCTCTCCCTGCCAATTAGGAGAGGTTAAAATCTCGTTGTTATGACGAAGCTGTAAGTGACCAAAGTGATGACGACGCAATGAGCTCAGCTTTGTAGCGTCAAGAAACAAGTAAGCCGCAGAAATGATCGAGTTAGAAGTGAGCTGCTCAATAAAGCTCGCTATCATTGCTTCATCGAACGTGCTCGATAAAAAAGTACGACCGAACTTAATCAACGTGGCATCAATTTGCTCTTCAAACTCAAACTTACGAAGATCCTTTTTAGATTTCAGCTCTAGCTTTTTCAATGCAACACTGAGTTGCTGGTTGGATTCATATAACTCTAAGCTTTTCTGTTCCAACAGCTGCTCAGCTGCTTTTCTTGATGCAACTTCTCGTTTGAGTTTCCTTTCTAATGAGGAACTTCCCGTCATATCGTTCTTATTGAGCCTCTAACCAAAAACGTACTTTGCTACCATCTTCTGACTGGTTTTGATGTTTGATATGAACTACCTCACCAAAATGTGCAGCACAACCTTTTATCAATCCTAAGCATACGTGAGACATACATCTTGCGCTGTGGTAGTCAAATACCAATTGGGATTGGTTTTCACTAATGAAATCAAATTGCGGAGGGTTAGCATCAGGATAGAGCTTCTTAACTTCGACATGAATAAAATCTTCAACATGGCGAACAAATTGAAACGTCGTTTCACACTGTTGCAAACTGGCGTGACTAGGAATAGAGCGAAGTAAATTCAAAAAGACGCACTCTCCAAACACCTCTTGCAGTTGCTCGGGGGGAACACCAGATACTTTACTGAGATTCACGATCAACTTAACTAAGTCTTTGTGATCGTAACTACCAACAGCGGTGTAAACACCTTCATCGTTAGAAAGATCGAGAACTTGGTCTAACACATCAAGACCGAATTTCTCTTCCACTAACTCCATGAACTCGGTGAAAATAATCCCTTTCATTGGCCAATACTTGCCCTATAGTGACGTCCTAAAATAAAGAATGGTGTATAACCTTATAAGTTTCAAATTAATATGTTCAAGTAGAGTGAGACACACGACACAAAGAGGGAAAGTGCTGGCGAGTGTTTTAATGCGAATGTTTTATTTGGTAACCAGTAACGATAACGCCATACGCTTTGCCGTCTTTGAGTATAATAAATAATGGTTAGGCACGATAAATAAGGACTCAGTTTGGTTATCGACAAAACTCATTTACTACAGAACTTTCAATTTCGGCTTCCAACGGGCTACCACAAAGAGTCCCTTGCACGACTGAAATGGATGAAAGAAAAGTCCCTGAGAGATGCGGCAGTCTTAATCGGTTTTGTGGAACGCGATGACGGGTTACAAGTCATTCTGACTAAGCGTGCAGCCCACTTACGCCATCATCCGGGTCAAATCAGCTTTCCCGGTGGCAAATATGAGCAGGAAGATATTCAGCTCGTGAATACCGCTTTAAGGGAAACCAAAGAAGAAGTTGGGATAGAAGATGAGCATATTCATGTGTTTGGTCAACTGCCTACACTACCAACGATTAGTCAATTTAATGTGACACCTTTTTTGGCTTTTGTTTCTCCGGAATATAAAACGCATATTGACCCAAATGAAGTAGAGTCAGTTTTTGAGGTTCCTGCCAACCATATTCTGAACCCCAAAAAATTGTATAGCACCAAATTTGACCTAAAAAGAAGCAGTCATCGTGTATTTGCTATTCCATATAGACAGCATTTCATCTGGGGCATGACGGCACAAATTATCGAATCAATGCAAAAACATATTATTTCACATTAAACAGTTGTTGATATCGGTGCTTTTATAGGCGCGATCATTATGCGCATCAATATTAATAAAACGTTGCTTCATAAACATTCATTCACATTAGATTAATTTTCCATTTTCACCGCAAACGCTTGCGGTGAAATAAATTTATACAAACAGCCCTATTGATAAGTTTTTCTAATTTTACTCATTAGCAGAAATCACGAGTAGCACATCATTTTCGTGATAAAAAGCAGGTTTTTGACATATCATTCAATAAGCGTAAGCAATAAATGATTTAGATCTAATTTTCCTAGTGTAAAATCTTGCAAAATTACTCCCGACTTATTTCCTGTTCCCAAAATGAGTAACTAAAAAATGAATACAACTACTTCTGCGGTTTCTACCGCACAATCGTCTAGTAAGTTTTCTTACAAAGACTTTACCTGGTGTCTGTCCCTTTTTGGTACGGCAGTAGGTGCAGGTGTACTGTTCCTTCCTATTAAAGCAGGTGCAGGTGGCTTTTGGCCATTAGTAATCCTAGCCCTAATCGCAGCACCAATGACTTGGTTCGCACACAAATCTTTAGCTCGTTTCGTTCTTTCTGCGAAAAACCCTGAAGCGGACATCACCGACACAGTAGAAGAGCACTTTGGTAAGACTGGCGCAAACCTTATTACGTTCGCTTACTTCTTCGCTATCTACCCAATCGTACTTATCTACGGTGTTGGTATCACAAACACAGTTGACTCTTTCCTAGTTAACCAAATGGGCATGGAATCTATTCCTCGCTGGCTACTTTCTGGTGCACTTATTGCTGCAATGACAGCAGGCGTAGTATTCGGTAAAGAGCTTATGCTGAAAGCAACTTCAGCAATGGTTTACCCTCTCGTGTTCATCCTACTAGCACTGTCTGTATACCTAATTCCTGGTTGGAACACTTCAATGATGGAAGTGTCGCCTGACTGGGGTGCAATGCCTGCTATCGTATGGCTAGCAATCCCTGTTATTGTGTTCTCTTTCAACCACAGCCCAATCATTTCTCAGTTCTCTAAAGAGCAACGTCGTGTATACGGTGATGACGCAGTTAAGAAAACTGACGCTATCACCGGTGGCGCAGCAATGATGCTGATGGGCTTTGTTATGTTCTTCGTTTTCTCTGTTGTACTTTCTCTGTCTCCAGAGCAACTAGCAACGGCGCAAGAGCAAAACATCTCTGTTCTCTCTTACCTAGCAAACGTGCATGAATCTCCACTGATCTCTTACATGGGTCCATTGGTTGCTTTCGCAGCGATCACCTCTAGCTACTTTGGCCACTTCTTAGGTGCGCACGAAGGTCTAGTTGGTCTAGTGAAATCTCGTTCAAAATCACCAGTAAGCAAGATCGAGAAGATGTCTCTAATCTTCATTGTAATCACAACTTGGATCGTTGCTATCGTTAACCCAAGCATCCTAGGTATGATTGAAACAATGGGTGCACCGATGATTGCCGCAATCCTATTCTTGATGCCAATCTTCGCAATGCAAAAAGTTCCTGCGATGGCTAAGTACAAAACTTCAGCACCTGTGCAAATTTTCACAGCAATCTGTGGTCTTGCTGCAATTAGTTCTGTAATCTACGGCGCTCTTTAATCATCTCTGCCCAGTGCAGTATGATTAATCCAAAAATATAACGATAAAATTAAGCCTCCCAACTCCCCTTGGGAGGCTTTCTTCTGAGGTAATCGATATGATTAGTGTTTTTGATATCTATAAAATCGGTGTTGGACCTTCAAGCTCACACACTGTAGGCCCAATGAAAGCGGGTAAAGAGTTTATTGATGATCTTCGTGCAATGGGAAAACTGCGCGACATCACTAAAATCACCGTTGACGTTTATGGATCACTATCACTGACAGGGAAAGGTCACCACACAGATATTGCTATCATCATGGGTCTTGCAGGCAACACTCCTGAGAAAGTTGATATCGATTCTATCCCGGGCTTTATCGCTCGTGTAGAAGAAACTGAACGCCTTCCTGTTGGCATGCACTGTCACACAGTATCGTTCCCACGTGAAGGTGGAATGAACTTCCACAAAACAAACCTAGAGCTACACGAAAACGGCATGCAGATCCACGCTTGGATTGATGACGAAAAGGCGTACTCAAAAACTTACTACTCTATCGGCGGTGGTTTCATCGTTGATGAAGAAAATTTCGGTAAAGAAGCTGAAAACCCAGTAAAAGTACCTTACCCGTTTACAACGGCAGAGGAACTGGTTAACCAATGCCACGAAAGTGGATTGTCCATCAGCGCACTAACCATGAAGAATGAGCATGCGCTTCATTCAGATGAAGAAACTCGTACTTATTTCGCGAACATCTGGCGCACAATGCGCGAGTGTATGGATCGCGGTATGAATGAAGAAGGTATTTTGCCTGGTCCACTGCGTGTGCCTCGCCGTGCAGCAGCACTTCGCCAGCAGCTACTTACTTCAGAAAAGACGACAAACGACCCAATGTCTGTTGTTGATTGGGTAAACATGTTTGCTTTCGCAGTAAACGAAGAGAACGCAGCAGGTGGCCGCGTTGTCACAGCACCAACTAACGGTGCGTGTGGCATCATCCCTGCGGTACTGGCTTACTACGATAAGTTCATCCAAACTGTGACTGAAAAAGATTACATCCGTTACTTTGCAGCTTCTGGCGCAATCGGTGGTCTTTACAAGCGCAACGCGTCTATCTCTGGTGCAGAGGTTGGCTGTCAGGGTGAAGTTGGCGTGGCATGTTCTATGGCAGCAGCAGGCCTTGCTGAGCTTATGGGTGGTAGCCCAGAGCAAGTATGTATGGCAGCAGAAATCGCAATGGAGCACAACTTAGGTCTAACGTGTGACCCAGTTGCAGGTCAGGTTCAGGTTCCATGTATCGAGCGTAACGGTATTGCGGCAGTAAAAGCAATCAACTCTACTCGCATGGCACTACGCCGCTCTTCAGCTCCAACTGTTTCTCTAGATAAGGTTATCGAAACCATGCTAGAAACAGGTAAAGACATGAACGCGAAATACCGCGAAACATCTCAAGGTGGTCTAGCAATCAAAGTGATTTGCTAACACGCCTTTCTGAATACCAATCAAAACCCGAGTTTATGCTCGGGTTTTTTTATACCCCAAAAACCCAGGAGAATGCGTTATCAGGACAAGTAAAAAAAACCTAAAACGTTGAATATATCCAAATATTATGGATATCTCAGTAAAAAATCACATCTCTTCCCTAGCTTTATTGATAACGTAGCCAAAAATTAAACTTGGAGCACATCAACACATGATTAGGTTTGAAATTGGAAACCAAATCTGCGTTTGCTTGTCCGAAAACGAAATATCTTTAGAGCTCAATCAGTCACTCCACCACTCCATTCCTGTCAACCCAAATGAGTACGCCATTCTGTCAACTATCGCCAAATACGGCAGTTTAAATACGCCGATTAGTCAGCGGTTAATAGAAAGCAAAATCACTCAACAATACAAAATGACACTGCCTGAAAATGGCTTTAAAAACGCGGTGGCCGCTCTAAGAAAGAAATTTCGCAAGCTCACGGAAGAACACTTAACCACTAACAAAAACATTATCGAAAACATTCACCGGACCGGATACTTCATCCCTTTTACTATGCAAAACAACCACCAGAATGGCATCGAACATCAACAGAAGATCAATCAATACACAACCAATAGTCTTCGCAAAGCACTTCGTATTTGCCTGCGTAATAAAAAGATCTATTCAGAAGCGATGTGGGTTGTGTTGATCACTGCGATCATTTTCTTTGCTATCTGTTACTACGCGATAAACAGCATCGTTAAACATAATTATCTGGATAACGCCTTCGAAATTGCAGAGAATCTTTCCCGCAGGAGTTGCTTTGCTAATGAAAGCGAACTGAAGTCACTATTTGATAATGTGAAGTTGGTGGAATCGAGCATGATGCTAGATCGTTTCAGTATTCGATGCTTAGTCACTCCAGAAACCGTTGTCCCTGTCAGCAAAAAAGCGTTTGAAGAGTGGAGTAACAATAGCAATTACACTACCCAATCATTTGACTTAAATAATGCAACTGTTTTGGTTCGTGTTAAAAACATTAACTTATCCGACAATGTTGAAAATCATATTTCACGTTTTTTTCTTTCCGGTATGAAGCTATCAACGAATACCGGAACATCGTTAGAGATTGGTAACACCAATGAACGCTTTTTCAATTATCACGTAAAGAATAGTGGCTATAAAGAGGTGTATTACATCTCTGGACCGTTTCAAAGTATCATTCTACTGAGCTTACTTTTTCTCATTATACTGCGTCACCGCTCCCTACAAGCCTTTATGGCTTACTTGTGCGCAATTCGACAATTCAAAATAAAACTGGAACCGATTTATAACACTTCGGCACAAAAGATTGTGCACTACGAAGCCCTCTCCCGGTTTAAGGTAAAAAATACGCAACGGTTTATTGAAACACTGATCCGCAATGGATTGCTGCTAACTCATACCTTACTGGTGATTGATTCCATCTACACCAAACAAAAAGCGTTGCCCATCCCTATCAGCATTAACGTTTGTCCTTCTTTGCTGCGAGGGCGTAACTTTTCAATCCTATATAGAGAGCTATCTAATCGGGATTGCCGTTTGCTGACAATCGAAATCACAGAAAATGCATCGATGTACTATACCTCTGAGATTTATGGCAATGTCGCGAAATTAAAAGCTCTGGATTGTAAAATCAGTATTGATGACTTTGGCACCGGCAATAATAATGTGGCGCTTATCAGCAAGCTGAATCCGGACTATCTCAAAATCGACCGAGAATTTGTTATTGGCCTAAAAACTGATGATAAAAAGATAGAAACCTTGCGTCAGTTAATTGCTATGGGTAATACGTATCGCTGCACGGTCATTGTTGAAGGCGTAGAAACCGCAGACAGTGCTCACTTACTCACAACATTGGGCGCATACATTCACCAAGGTTATTATTACCCTCTTCATTGCTAGCTTTTCTTCACTCGGTTAGTTACTTAAAATAGATCTAATACTCTATAAAAACTCGTGGTGGCATAAAGGTATGCCGCCAATTTGTGATTGAGCGATGATTGCGATTAAACCCACCAAACTGAAAGATTTTTCAAGTTTGATGCAATTGGATGTGCAAGAAGAGCAAAAAGGATTTTTTACACCGTTTGAAATGGCTTATCAAAAACGTAGTAAGTCAGAGGCGTTCTTTACGATTTATTCTGATGATCTATTAGTAGGCTACCTTGTTATCGATAAAGGTTTCTCCCAACATGCGCCGTTTGCTAAACGATACGAACTGGAGCTTAAATACTTGATGATTGATCAACGTTTCCAACGTCAAGGGGTTGGGAGTGAGGCATTGCGTAAACTGTTCCTTTATGCGTATACCATTAACCCTAAAAGCACCTCTCTTTGCGCCACTGTCCCACAAAGTCAGCAATACGCTATCAGTTTTTTTGATGCGTGCGGATTCATTAATACAGAGGAAACAACATTGGGTGATAATGAAAAAGAATGGATTCTACGACACCCATTAAGCTAGCAGGCGAAGCATAATCAAAATTGGGGCATTCAGATACAACAAAGGCAAGCTTCTCGCTTGCCTTTGTTTAATGCTCAATAGAAAGTGACTTATTCGCCTTTGTAAATACAACCCGCTGTGCACGTTTCTTTGATTTCTACTTTACTTAGCAGTGGTAAGCTTGGCTTAAGCTGCTGCCAAATCCATTTTGCTAATACTTCGCTAGTCGGGTTCTCTAACCCTTCAATGTCGTTTAGGTAGTAATGGTCTAAGCGATTGTAAATTGGTTTAAATGCAGCTTTGATCTCTGCAAAATCCACTACCCAACCTGTATGTGGATCAACTTCACCTTCTACATAAAGACGAACAAGGAAAGAGTGTCCGTGCAAACGACCACACTTGTGACCTTCTGGTACGTGTGGCAAATGGTGTGCTGCTTCGAACATAAACTCTTTGTATAATTCTGTTTTCATCTTGATTCTCAGGCTTTAAAAAGACAGGCAATACTAAGGAATTCGCTGCCAAGAGACAAGCGTTACCCCATACAAGCGTAGCAAAAACTTCCGCTGGTTCCTGGCCTCTTTGCTATCACTCACACCAGAGCGCCGTATTTCTGTCACGCGCCAAACATTTGATTACACAGCACTCACATCACAATTACATATCCCCAACATGTGTGGGGTCACAATCATTCATTTCGTTGTTCGCAGTGCGCATTTGTGCACATTAATATTGTGCAGTTCGTTCCAATTACACTTATAAATTTATGCGCTCAACTATCACTTTTAAGCTCTTACTGGCGTTAATTGCTGTCTTCAGCTGCGTTCTAGCTGCCTCTACGGCTTACCAATACCATCAACAAAAAACCTTAATCAATGATGTTCTTAGTGAACAACTCCATGATAAGGCTAGCAATTATTTCGATAGCCTAAATATGATGATGCTTACGGGCACCATGTCGCAAAAAGAAACCTTACGTCAAAAGGCCCTGACCCAAGAAGGCATTGAAGCAGTTCGCGTGTTGCGAGCTGATACTGTGACCAAACTTTACGGACCTGGGCAACAAAACCAGCAGCCTGTCGATGATATTGATCAACGAGCGTTGAATGGTGAACTGGTGATTGAACCAATCTCAGCCGATTGGGGCAAAGGGTTAGTAGTCGCACTACCAATGAAATCGAGCGAAAATTACCGTGGCACCAACTGCGTTTCTTGCCACGTTGCACCAGCAGGAGAAGTGTTGGGCGCGATTCGCTTGGAATACAACATGAACCACGTCAATTCAATGATCAGTAAACAGGCAATGTTTGCGATGGGAATAATGGCCGTAATCGCATTTGTGGGCTTCATCATAACGATGAGTTTGATTCAGAAAATCATTGTACGACCAATTCAAAGAACGTCGAAATTCATGTCGAATGTGAGCCATAGCAAAGATCTATCTCAACGACTTATGCATCACCAACAGGATGAAGTGGGCCAACTTTCTACTTCAATCAATTCATTCATGGATACGGTCTCCGAAAGCTTAGAACGTGTGCAAGACACCTCTCACTCACTTGCCGACTCCGCGAGTAAACTAACTGCTGTCGCGCAGTCCACAGATAAAGCGGCCAATAACCAACAGCTAGAGACCAACGAAGTACAAATTAATATCACCGATATGTTGCAGCAACAAACTGCGGTTGAGGACTCGACTAATAATGCTACTGTTTTGGTCAATCACACCGTTGATGTCGCCACTCATAGTGCAAGCCAAGCACACAATGTAAGTGAAGACATCAAACAACTAGTAAGTAACATTGATACCGTACGGGAAAAAATCAGCTCTCTAAACCAAAGAACCGAAGAAGTGTCGTCCATTCTTGTGGTTATTAAGGGTATTGCAGAACAAACCAACCTGCTCGCGTTGAATGCTGCTATTGAAGCCGCCCGTGCCGGAGAGCAAGGACGCGGTTTTGCGGTCGTCGCGGAAGAAGTGCGTAACCTGGCTTCTAGGACGGCTGAAGCCACTGGTAATATTGAACATATCATTTCTCAATTCCAGCAAGGAAGTGAAGAGTCATTAACTTCTGTTGATACCGTCTGCCAGTTTGCTCATCAACGCTCTGTCGATGTCGAGGCACTATCAGCCACAATGCATAACGTTGTTGACGAGATGCGCCAAGTTCTCAGGCATGCAGAAGATATCCAAAACCAGACGCAAACCACATCTGATGTAAGTCAGCATATTCAATCTAAAATAGATGTGATCACACTGCATGCTAACGACACATCGCAATCAGCATCGCACACGCGTGATATTAGTGTTGATTTAGAGCATCTATCCGAACGTTTAGAGCAATTACTAAACCAATTCACACTTTCAGAGCACAAAAGAGTGAATAAATAGAGAGATTCTCCCCATCAAAACGAATATAAAGGTTGATGCGAGCGAATTGACAGGTAATATGTCTCGTTGAATCTGTAAAATGCTACCCAACTCAGCGCTTAGCTTGTTTTTTGAACAAAAATGTTATTAGACAAGTACTTTAAGTAAGCGTTGAGTTGAATTTTTACCTCAATGGAGAATATTGAAAACATGACTTACGCGCCTGTATCAGACGTATTGAAAGGTCAGCTAGCAGTAGACAGCGAAGTGACTGTTCGTGGCTGGATCCGTTCACGTCGTGATTCCAAAGCTGGAATCTCTTTCCTTGCCATATATGACGGCTCTTGTTTCGACCCGATTCAGGCCGTGGTCCCAAATAATCTTAATAATTACGAAGACGAAGTATTAAAGCTAACGACTGGCTGCTCTGTTGAAGTAACTGGTAAGATTGTTGAATCTCCTGCAAAGGGTCAAGACTTCGAACTTGCTGCCACTGACGTTAAAGTGGTTGGTTGGGTTGAAGATGCTGAAACTTACCCAATGGCAAAAACTCGTCACTCAATCGAGTACCTACGTGAAGTTGCGCACCTACGTCCGCGCACAAACGTAATCGGTGCAGTAGCACGTGTACGTAACTGCCTATCTCAAGCAATCCACCGCTTCTACCACGAGCAAGGTTACTTCTGGGTATCTGCGCCGTTGATCACGGCTTCAGATGCTGAAGGCGCTGGTGAAATGTTCCGCGTATCTACGCTAGACATGGAAAACCTTCCTCGCACTGACGCTGGTAAAGTGGACTACAACGAAGACTTCTTCGGTAAAGAGACGTTCCTAACCGTATCTGGTCAGCTAAACGCAGAAGCTTACGCTTGTGCGCTAAGCAAAGTTTACACTTTCGGCCCTACTTTCCGTGCTGAAAACTCAAACACAAGCCGCCACCTAGCAGAATTCTGGATGGTTGAGCCTGAAGTTGCGTTCGCAGAACTGGATGATGTAGCGAAACTGGCTGAAGACATGCTCAAGTACGTGTTTAAAGCGGTGCTTGCAGAGTGTCGTGATGACCTTGAGTTCTTCGCTCAACGCATCGACAAAGAAGCAATCACTCGTCTAGAGCAGTTCGTTTCTTCTGACTTCGCGCAGGTTGACTACACTGACGCAATCCAGATCCTTCTTGATTCAGGTCGTGAGTTCGAATTCCCAGTTGAATGGGGTATCGATATGTCTTCTGAGCACGAGCGTTTCCTTGCTGAAGAACACTTCAAAGCACCTGTAATCGTTAAGAACTACCCGAAAGACATCAAAGCATTCTACATGCGTGCTAACGATGACGGTAAAACAGTTGCAGCGATGGACGTTCTAGCACCGGGCATCGGCGAAATCATCGGTGGTTCTCAGCGTGAAGAGCGCCTAGACATTCTAGATGCACGTATGCGTGAAGTGGGTATCGATCCTGAACATATGAGCTGGTACCGCGACCTACGTAAATACGGTACAGTGCCACACGCAGGCTTCGGTCTAGGCTTCGAGCGCCTAGTATCTTACGTAACTGGTATGGGCAACGTTCGTGACGTGATCCCATTCCCACGTACTCCTCGCTCTGCGAACTTCTAATCACTTTTTAGTGATATTGAATTAAAAAGACCTCCCATGTGGAGGTCTTTTATTTTGTACGAATGATTTTCTAGCAACCGGTGTATGCACTCTAGTTGTTATCTTCGTCGTCATCCTCATCTGCTCGCGCTGCGTATTTTACTCCAACCACACACAAGCCAAACATCACAAATGGGATAACGGCAGCAGTGTATTCCGTCCAAACCATATGAGAAAAAGATTTCGCCAATATCAAGTGTGCAAACACCAACAAAAATGCGCTAAAAATAGCAACACCCATCAACCTAAGTTCATGCTTTACCAACTGCTTTTTCATTCCGGCTCCTAACCTAAATGGTTGTCTGCCCATGATTGAAACACAGCTTCGGTATCGTCCACTGATACAGTTTGAGCAAAAAACAGGTAAACAGTTGGCTAATGAAGTAATTCTCCGACCGTCTTCACGGCTTGTTCTAATTCATCATTTACAGGTAACGATGTATTAAGCCTCAGGTAGTTCTCATAATTTGGAGCGACAGAAAACAACTGACCAAATGCTACAGTGATGTTCGCTTCCAATAACTTTTGATAAATCGCTTTTCCGCACTTTGTTTTCGGCAGTTCTATCCAAAGAAAATAGCCGCCTTCCGGTTGCGTGTAACGAATCGATTGGGGAAAGTACTTATCAACCAGTTCAATAAACGCCAATTGCCGCTGCTCAAGATTCTTTCGCAGTTTTCTAAGATGGCTATCATAACTATCGTTTTGCAAGTAATGCGCGATACCCTGCTGGATTGGTGCACTGCCTGACAACGTCGAGATAAGTTGCAGCTTTTGAAGTTGCGCATTGAAGCGTTTGTTTACCACCCAGCCCAGCCTATAGCCAGGGCAAAGGCTTTTTGAAAATGATCCACAATGCAATACGCGCTCTTGTGTATCAAAAGCTTTAAGTGAGCTTGGCTTTTTTTCAGAAAAATAAAGCTCTGAATACACATCATCTTCGATCAAGTACACATCGTATTTGTCAGCCAGTTCGACGATACGCTGCTTCTGCCCATCACTTAATAAGGTTCCTGTTGGATTGTGAAAGTTAGTCATTAACCAACATGCGCGAACATCATTGTCGGTAAAAGTCGCTTCAATTTGATCCACTGAATGTCCAGTTAACGGATCCACCGTTATTTCTATCGCCTTTAGACCTAAACGTTCAATCGCTTGAAGTGCGCCATAAAACGTCGGTGATTCAACTACAACAGTATCTCCAGGCTGGGTCACGGCCTGAAGGCTCAAATTCAACGCTTCTAATGCGCCAGAAGTAACGACAATATCATCATGGGTAAACACCATACCTTGTTGGATGTACCGTTGAGCAATCAAACGGCGTAGAGACTCACAGCCCGGCGGCAAGTTATCCAATAACGTCTCTGCCCCCATTTTCCTGCCTGAGCTGGCTAGGTTGCGGTTTAGCGCTTCTAATGGGAACAATGCAGGGTCTGGAAACGCGGAGCCAAACTTCACCGCATTCGGTGAGGCCTGATTTTTGAGGTAGTCGTAAAGTTCATCGTTGATGCTGGAGCGATAAACGGAAGTGGCTGGAGAACTCGGTTCGAAGCGGTCCAACTCCGCAGTCACAAAGTATCCAGACTGAGGTTTCGCTGCGACCCAACCTTGTGCTTCGAGCAGCTGATAAGCTTGTAATACCGTACCTGCGCTGACAGAATGGTTTCGGCTTGTTACACGCACTGATGGCAGCTTTTCCCCTGCTCTCCATGTATTTTGCTGAATCTGCGTTTTGAACAGCTCAGCCAGTTGACGGTATCGGTTCATGTTTCCCTCATTTCACTTACAGCCGCACCATAGCATACTTCGCGCCAGCATTCTGATATGGGAGTATTCAATTTAGCAACGTAATTTATCAAGTTTATCAATAGATATTTCAGCCACGAAGTGAGCGTTTATGTCCCATACTTTGACCGTTACACACATATTGCCTCACATCTTTGCAATACCTAAAAGCCAAGGTTTTACGTTGGACTGAGTGCGTTAAACTCACTTCGAGCTACTGTCTTTAAATCAGGAGGAAGCGATGAAAGTTTTTACAATGGACGATCTCTCGTATCGCGGAAAACATAAAGGTGTACACAGTTGGGACCATCCTGGCAGTACCACCCCTTATTATTGGCATCCTGATTGGCTGCATATCGCTGAAGATGCTTTGGGTGAACACAAAAAGGCTGATCTTGAAGTCCCTGATGGGGAAACAGCGACAGAAGAGCATGCAAAAGCGGCGATTCTCAAACACTTGAATGACGAGTAGTTTAGGCTCTATCACCGTTCAAGAATAGCATTAGGTAGGCGAATCCATCGTTGTATGCTTTAAACACAAATAAAGCTAAAACCTGCCAAATAGTAAATTCTTCTGAATGAGAAGTACGCATCTTCTATAGCGTTCAAAGGGCAAAATAAGTCGATTGTTATCACATTAATTTTCATTACATCTGTTACATTTAAATAGTAATGGTGATGCACACCTCAACTCATGGATTATGAGAGAAAACAATAATGGCGAAATACAACGAAGAAGATATTAAATACAAAGGTGAATCCAACGGCGTACATTCTTGGAGCTCTCCTTCCGGCCAACCTTATTACTGGCATCCAGATTGGTTACACGTTGCAGAAGATGCGACGGGTACGCATCCGAAGCAAAAACTTGAAGTTGAAAAGACAGAAGTACCAACCGAAAAGCACGCATTAAAAGCGATCTTAAAGCATATGAACGACTGGGCGACTGAAAAACTTTCTTCTAACCCTGACATCGAAACCAATGCGGTTGAGTCGGAAATCAATCTGAAGAAATAACCCCAACCGATATCCATACTTCTAACAGTAAACGCTCCACCTTTGGTGGGGCGTTTTTTGTCTCAAAAAATCCTCACTAGACAACTATAAACGCGTTAACGCAAAGCACTGAATTGAAACGATTGGGATGTGTGCAAAACTTCTCCAACCATGGCATAAATGCCCTTCAAACTCTGTGCCTACCAAACGTTTTCATGGCAAAAACTTTAGTTATGTTAGAATTCTGTTTCAAATCGCAACTTTTTTAGGTTTTCTTTTCAGTAACGGTTGTAACCAATATTGCTGAAAGGTATAAATGTTAGCACACCCCTTCGATTAACATGGATGAAGATTATGTTTGAAAAAGTAGTTGCCGCTCCGGCTGACCCTATTCTTGGCCTTACTGAAGAGTTTAAAAAAGATGCTCGCGCAGAAAAAATTAACCTTGGCGTAGGTATTTACAAAAACGAGCAAGGCGAAACTCCCGTTCTTGCGACAGTAAAGAAAGCTGAAGCAGCACTTGTTGAAACTGAAAAAACCAAATCTTACCTAACCATCGAAGGCACAGCAGAGTACGGCATTGCAGTGCAAAAACTGCTTTTCGGCTCTGATGCAGAAATTGTAAACGAAAAACGCGCTAAAACAGCTCAAGCTCCGGGTGGTACTGGTGCACTACGTGTTGCCGGCGAGTTTATTAAACGTCAACTAGGCGATGTAAAGATCTGGATCAGCAACCCAACATGGGCGAACCACAACGGCGTATTTACTGCTGCTGGTATCGAAACGGCACAATACAGCTACTACAATGCTGAAACAAAAGACAAAGACTTCGATGCGATGCTAAATGATCTGCAATCTGCATCTGAAGGCGACATCGTGCTTCTACACGGCTGCTGTCACAACCCTACAGGGATCGATCCTACGGCTGAAGAATGGGAAACATTGGCGAAACTTGTCGCAGAGAAGAAATTGCTTCCTCTGTTCGACTTCGCCTACCAAGGCTTTGCTAAAGGTGTGGAAGAAGATGCTGCAGGTCTTCGTACTTTTGCTAAATACAACAAAGAAATCCTAGTCGCGAGCTCTTTCTCGAAAAACTTTGGCCTATACAATGAACGCGTAGGTGCCTTCACGTTAGTAGCTGAGTCAGAAGAAGTCGCAACAACCGCTTTTTCTCAAGTTAAAGCCATTATTCGCTCTATCTACTCTAACCCACCTGCACACGGCAGCGCTGTCGTGACTCACATTCTTGGCAACACCGAAATGCGTGCGGAATGGGAAGCTGAAGTAGCAGAAATGCGTGACCGCATTCAAGAAATGCGTGAACTGTTTGTAGCGACACTAAAAGCAGAGGGTGTGGACGCAGACTTTAGTTTCATCGAACGTCAAAATGGTATGTTCTCTTTCTCTGGTCTTTCTAAAGAGCAAGTTAACCGCCTTAAAGAAGAGTTCGGTATTTACATTGTCGGTTCTGGCCGAATCAGTGTTGCTGGTATGACGAAGTCAAATATGGGCCCTCTATGTAAAGGCATTGCAGCGGTTTTATAATCGACTGTCGCATACTTTATTAAAAGGAAAGGTCAGCATAAGCTGACCTTTTTTGTTTTAACTTAACGCCAAAAACGAACCCGTCCGATCTAGTAGACAAACTTCAAACTCAGCCCTACTTCATTGACGTAATCTGAGCTTTCACCGCTGTAATCAGTATCTCTAAACTGATAAAAAAGACCAGTGCCGATGACTTTATGCCATTGGTAGTTAAGACCGATCTTAAAATTGTTCTCATCAACGATATCACTACGGTTCAACTCCACTTCAGCTGTCGCAATAAGCTTTTCACTGAGCAAGTAATTCACCCCAACAGTTACAGCTTGAATCAATTCGCTATCGGAAGACAACGTATTATCCGTTTTGTCGTCCGTCGCTTTCGCTTTGATTGCGCCTATTCCATATATCCCGTAGATATCGAATTGCTCTGTAACTCCATAACGGTAACCACCACCAAACAAAAGGCGGTCAATGCGAAGAGTAAAATCATCCGGATGGAAAAACTGCGCTGAGTAATCAACATTAAACAACCAGTTCTCAGTAAACAAATAGTTACCACCGAGTCCAACTGTGGTCGCATTAGAGTTATCTAACCATTCTTCGTTTGTCGTTCCGGCACCAACATCCAAATGAATGTGTTCGTACCCAAATTTTTCTGCTTGGTCCATGACCGCTGCGCTTGATATCGCCGGCAAAGCAGCTAAAGAAACAAGCAATAAATTTCTCATCATTCGACTTCCTTTCATGAGAATTATCTAAACACTGTATTCCATCGCCTGAGCTACTTGGCTCAAGAAGAATAGCTTAATCTAAAGACGTGATAACGATCTGAAACAGCCAAAGATCTAATCAGTCATCACGAAGAAAACATATCGACGACGTCTTTTTCAATTGAGGTGACCATATAGTAGTAAAAATGAAGCTCCCTTATCGTGCGATATGTCAGAATCTTATGACTGAGCACGAAAATCTCGGTTCAGATAAGACTCTGTTTTAAAACTAAGTTAAGATTACTTTATTATTTGCGAACTAAAAGGCGCCTTCAATGGATGCAGAACTTCTCGAGATTTACAACTTTCTCGCCAAGTATCCCCCGTTCAATGAACTCCCTGAAGAAACACTAAACAAGGTGACAGAGAGTGTCGAAATCTCGTACTACCGAGAAGATACCCCCATCATCCATTTTGGAGACTATATCCAAGATTTATACGTGGTGCGAAGCGGTGTTGTTGAAGTTTATCGACGCAAAGGTGAGCTGTATAACCGCCTTGACGAAGGTGACCTATTTGGCCAGATGGGCATGCTCACCAATAACAAAGTCCGCTTTCCGGTAAAAGCCATTGAGGATACCCTGCTCTACTGTATTCCTGGTGACATTTTCCAAGAAATTTACGATAACTTTGATTCCTTTGCGGATTTTGTTGAAGTTGAAAATAGCGCTCGTTTACGCCAAGCCATTTCAGAAAACAAAGACGCCAATGACCTGACGACGTCGAAAGTGAAAACCTTGCTGACTGGCGATGCTCATACGATTGATCGTGGTCAGACAATCCAGCAAGCCGCGCAGCAAATGGCGAATGACAACGTATCGGCTTTACTTATCGTCGACCCAGATTTCGTTCGTGACGAAGACGATCCACAGTCCCCAGTACTTGGTATCATTACTGACCGTGATTTGTGTACCCGTGTGTTAGCTGAAGGTTTGTCCCCACAGGACGATGTGTCCAGTGTGATGACCACGGAGGTCATGTCTCTTGACCACAACGCTTACATCTATGAAGCAATGTTAACGATGCTGCGTTACAACGTACATCACCTACCAGTGGTAAAAAACCAATTACCAATCGGTATTATCGAAACAACCGACATTGTTCGTTATGAATCTCAGAATTCGTTGTTGCTGGTGAGTAGTATTTTCCAACAACAGACTATCGAAGATTTAGCCGTTGTTGCCGAAGAAGTGAAAAGCAGCTTCGTGCGTCTGGTCAATGAAGATGCCAACTCTCACATGGTGGGTAGCGCGATGTCGGTCATTGGCCGAAGCTTCAAACAGCGTCTGCTAGAAATGGCAGAAGAAGAGCTTGGCCCACCGCCAATTCCTTATTGTTTCCTTGCACTTGGCTCAATGGGGCGAGATGAGCAACTGTTGGTAACTGACCAAGATAACGCCATCATTCTAGATGAGACTTATCAAGAAGAGAAACATGGTAAATACTTCGAAGCCCTAGCAAAATACGTCAGCGATGGGTTAGATGCCTGTGGCTACAAATATTGCACAGGCGATATTATGGCAACCAACCCACTATGGCGCATGACTCGTTCAGAGTGGGAAGAGTGTTTTGCTGACTGGATTGATAACCCGAACCCGAAAGCACTACTCAACGCCTCCATCTTTTTCGACTTGGATGGCGTCTATGGCCGCTTAAAATGGGCAGAACAGTTAACTAGCTTTATTGTTCGTCGCGCTCGAAAGAACAACCGCTTCTTAGCGTGTTTGGCTCGTAACGCACTAAACAGAACACCACCTCTGGGCTTCTTTAAAGACTTCGTGATGGAAAAAGATGGCAGACACAACAACTCCATCAACCTCAAACGTCGCGGTACTGCTCCTCTGGTCGACTTGATTCGCGTTCACTCTCTGGCGGTTGGTTCACGTGCACAGAACTCGTTTGAGCGTCTTGACGATATTATTGATGCTGGCATTTTGCCAAAAGGTCGAGCACAAGACTTAAAAGACGCGTTAGAATTTATTTCCATGGTACGTATTCGTCACCAAGCGACGGATGTGGAACTAGGCATTGAGCCTGATAACAATATCGAACCGGAAAACCTCTCTGAGTTTGAACGTCGCAACCTAAAGGATGCATTCCAGATCCTAAGCAATGGTCAAAATTTCCTTAAGTTCCGCTACCAAGCGAACAAGAGCTTTAAGTGAGGTTTAGCATGATTAAAAAGCTCTTTCAGAAGCCAACCATTCAGTGGCCAACGAAGTTTGAACAAAAGCTGGAGATGGCGAAGGATGAGAATTTAATTGCGTTCTATAGCAACAAGCCGCCTGCTCCAGAAACACCGTTATCTGAGGTGGAGTTCGTGGCGTTAGATTTCGAAACGACGGGTTTGAATCCTGAAAAACATGACATCATTACTATTGGTTTGGTGCCGTTTAACCTGAAGCGAATTTTCCTACGTAACTCGCGTCATTGGAAGGTACGTCCACAGCGTGCACTCGATGAAGACTCAGTCATTATACACGGTATTACTCACAGCGAATTGATCGATGCGCCTGACTTAGGCGATATCTTAAGCGAGCTGCTACCATGCTTAAGCGGGAAAATCATTGTTGTTCATTACCGTCGTATCGAGAGAGAGTTTCTGGATAAAGCGCTCAAAAGCCGTTTAGGGGAAGGTATTGAGTTTCCTGTTTTAGATACGCTGCACCTTGAAGAAACGATTCAACAGAAACGTTCAGGCTCTCTCTGGGAGCGTTTAAAAGGGAAAAAACCAGAATCGGTTCGGCTAGCGCAATCTCGACGCCGTTATGGGCTGCCAGACTATACGCCTCACCATGCATTAACCGATGCAATTGCTACCGCAGAGCTACTGCAAGCGCAAATCGCCCATCATTACAGTGAAGAGCAACCCATCAGTGAGTTCTGGCTGTAATATACTTCACGCTTAATAGCGATCAAAAAAGGAGCCAGATGGCTCCTTTTTTTACTTAGGTTGAGACAAGATTACAGCTTAAAGCGTTGAATCTCTTGTTCAAGTTCGTGTGATAGCTCAGACAGGTGAGCAGCTTGTTCTGCTGCTTGATGAGCTTCGACTGACAGCTCGTTAGACACATCACGAATACCTTCAGTGTTACGAGTGATCTCAGTGGTTACCGATGCTTGCTCTTCTGCTGCTGAAGCAATCTGCGTTGCCATATCACTGATACGCTCAACAGCAGTGTGGATTTGCGTCAAGCTCGCTGCAGCCGCATTGGCATCATCAACACTGGTATCAGCTAGACGACGACTGTCACCCATAATACCGACCGCTTTGGCTGTTGTGCCTTGTAGCATCTCGATAGTTTCTTGAATCTCTTGCGTTGAAGCATGAGTACGTTGGCTCAATACGCGGACTTCATCTGCAACCACAGCAAAACCACGGCCTTGCTCACCTGCACGTGCCGCTTCGATCGCCGCGTTAAGTGCAAGTAGGTTCGTTTGCTCTGCAATGCCTTGAATCGTTGATAGAATCGTATTGATGCTATTTCCGTGTGCTTCTAGCTCTTGAATCACATCAGTAGCAACTTGAACTTCTTGCGCTAAGTTCTGAATAGAACCTTGCGTTTGAGTTACTTGGCTAGAACCATGTGAACAAGCTTGAACCGCTTCTTCTGAGTTACTTGCCGTGCTATCAGCATTACCTGCAATTTCTTGTGTCGCTGCTGCCATTTCATTCACAGCCGTCGCCACCATGTTGATTTCATCTTGCTGGTAAGAGATACGCTGACTACGCTCCTCAGCTTGCTGTGCTGTCGTGCGTGCTTGCTCTGAAAGCGCAGAAGATACGTGGCTAAGCTTAGTAACCATTGTGTGCATGTTGCCAACAAAACGGTTGAAGTTTTCCGCCAGTTTACCTACTTCATCATCACTGCGTGGTTCTAGGCGTTGCGTTAAGTCACCTTCGCCAGATGCAATTTCTTCCAGTGCATTTGATACGCGGTTCAAGTCACGGAACAAGAAACCAACTAGCCAAGAAACTGCAAGAATAACCACAATCGTGATCGCCACAGCAGTGAACAATAGATCTCGTAGCAATACCGCATGACCTGCTTCTTCTGTTGCGCGATCCATTTCAATCGCAAACATCCAATGCGTACCAGGAACTTTATTGAAGTAGTAAAGCTTCTCTTTTCCTTTGATTACCGTATCTTCGATACGACCTTCATCGGCGGCACGCTCAATTGCCTCTTCTGAAAAATCTTTTAGAACACTGGTGATAGGCTTAAGCGTCAAGCTTTTATCTGGATGCGCTAAGAAGGTGCCTTCATTCATGTCGATTAGCATCGCATGCGCGTTTTCACCTGCATCTAAGTTAATTACATCGCTTATAAGCTGATCGATCAGTACGTCCGCACCAACAACACCAACAAACTGACCATTTTTCATTACTGGCTCAGCAATGGTCACAAGTAGTGCATTCGTGATTGCGTCTTGATATGCGGCTGTAATGATTTGCTTACCCGCGGCATCAGCATCCTTGTACCAAGGACGTGTGCGAGGGTCATAATCAGCACGGTTACGCTCCGGATGAGAGCGGTACATATCACCGTTTGGTGTACCAAGGAAGATGTCATCGAAGCCACCAGCCTTGCGAGCTTGTTGTAGGAAAGGAACAACGTCTTGCTCGGTCGAGTAGTCGTTGAACGCAGTGGCAATATCTTTACGGATATTGACCCAATCAGAAATTCCCTCTGACGCAGTAGTACTAAGACTTTGCGCACGTGAATAGACACCTGAACGAGTCTGATCAAATAATTGACCAGCCGACAACCAAGTAAGTGCTGTTGCCATCACAACAACAGCAGAAAGGCTTGCGCCTATAAGCTTTTGTTTTAATGATAATTTCATATTTATAGTTTTTTGAGTTGGGAGAACAGTTAAGGTGCATGAATATTACACACTTTTTTACGACTATTCACTAATTTTTAAAAAACAAAATAGCACATTAACTCTTTGTAAAATATGAACTTTCATGTGTCATTTTTTTGTCTCGAGCGTCATAAAAACCGCACAAAAAAAGCCAGCAAATCGCTGGCCTTTTGATTAATTGTTAGTCAGACGGTTTTATAAAATGCCGAATTACTGACGCTCAGTTCGCATACCCATCAATAAGCTCACACACATTGCAAGCAGAATGAAGGTAAATGGCAATGCTGTAGAAATGGCACCGGCCTGAAGAGCTTGAACCGCCTCGGAGCCACCAATCCATAGCAGAGCAACCGCAATTGCACCTTCCATGAATGCCCAGAAGACACGTTGAAGTACAGGAGCATCGACTTTACCACCTGCCGTGATACTGTCGATAACAAGTGAACCAGAGTCAGAAGACGTAATGAAGAACACAAGTACCAGAACAACAGCGATGATAGAAAGCATGCTACCAAATGGAAGAACATCAAACATTTGGAACATAGCAAGTGATACGTCAGTCAAGCCATTTGTGCCCAGCTCACCTACTTTATCAACAACTTGCTCGATCGCCAGACCACCAAATACAGACATCCAAACAACGGTAACCGCAGTTGGAACCAGTAGAACTGCTGTGATGAACTCGCGAACGGTACGACCACGAGAAACACGCGCGATGAACATGCCTACGAATGGCGACCATGAAATCCACCAAGCCCAGTAGAACACTGTCCAGCCTTGGAACCAAGCTTCGTCCGTACGACCAAACGGGTTACTTAGTGGGATGATATTCTCTACATATGCCATAAGTGTGGTTGGAATCGAACCTAGGCTCGCCGCCCAACCGATAAGACCAACAAGGAGAAGTAGCAAGAACGCCACAACCATGTTGATGTTACTAATGACTTTAACACCACCATCGATGCCGCGTACGACTGAAACAACAGCAAGTAAAGTCACCACGGTAATAACGACGATTTGCAGACCTAGGCCTGGCTCAACACCAAATACGTGATGAATACCACTTGCTGCTTGCTGCGCACCTAGACCTAGGGATGTAGCAAGACCAAATAAAGTCGCAAGCACAGCCAGAATGTCCACAATGTGGCCAGCCCAACCCCATGCACGATCACCCAGAAGTGGGTAGAAGATCGAACGCATAGATAGCGGTAAACCTTTGTTGTAGGCAAAGAATGCTAAAGAAAGTGCTACAACACCGTAAATTGCCCATGGGTGAAGGCCCCAGTGGAACATCGTTGCACCCAGTGCCAATCTCGCGGCTTCTGGTGTATTTGCCTCAACACCAAGTGGCGTTTCATACCAACCGGTGAAGTAAGCGACAGGTTCTGCAACACTCCAGAACATTAAACCGATACCCATACCAGCTGCAAATAGCATTGCAAGCCATGACATAAACGAGTAATCGGCAACAGCGTCTTTACCACCTAGTCGGATCTTACCCATTGGTGAGACGATAAGCGCCAAACAGAAAATAACGAAAATGTTACCTGCAATAATGAACAACCAATCGAATGAACCAATAATTTTCCACTTCAGCCCATCAAGTGCCGTCTTTGCGGTATGTGCATCTAGAACTAATGCAGCGACAAGAAACAGCGCAATTAAACCTGCACTAATACCAAAAACTGGGTTATGAACATCAAAACCCCATTTTTGAACGTTGTCCTGACCTACCGTATAGTCGGTACTATCGATACTGTACTTATCTATACCCTTTGTCATCGTTCCTCTCTATTTTTGTAGTGTTTTTACGTACCAAACAAAAAAATCTTTCGAACACGATACGTTTTGCATTCCGTGAAAGCGCAAGATCCTATCATTTGACACGTTTTTGTCTATCTTTTTGCTATTAAAAAATCCAATAACTTACTTTTCACTGTGTGGTTACGGCCTTTGATAGAACAAATCACTACTACAACAGTTAGACCACAAACATTTATTGCTATAATAATTTTAGCTCTTCTTATTTTGTCGAAAAGGCGCGACAAAATGGTATTGAGGACACGGCGTAAAATTGTAGAGGTAATTTTTGATTTCCCCCCTTTAAATAAGGGCGCATTTAAGTTAGTGTCGCCTCGATAAATGTTCCCTACAGACTGGATGAATAAATTGGAAAAGTACGAAGAAGTATTGGTCTCGATTCGTCAGATCATCCGCGCTATTGATTTACATTCTAAAAAGCTGAGCAAAGAGTCTGGATTGACTGCTCCACAGTTGATTTTGATGCGCGCTATCAATGACTTAGATAACGTGACGATTAAACAGTTGTCTAGCCACACTAACATGAGCCAAGCGACCGCAACGACCATTCTAGATAGACTAGAACGAGGCCAGTTTGTTGAGCGTCAGCGCAGTGTTCAAGACAAGCGTAAAGTGCATGCTGTACTTACGAGCAAGGGCCAAGAAGCCTTAAAACAAGCACCAACGCCGCTGCAAGAGCACTTCATTAATCGATTCCAAAAATTGGAAGAATGGGAGCAATCCCTTCTACTATCTTCCGTTCAACGCATCTCGACGATGATGAATGCAGAGGACATCGATGTTGCTCCAATGCTAGAGCTTGGTAGCATTACCAAAGCCGATTAGTTTCGCTCCCACGTGCTCGCTTTTTGCGGGCACTACTCTCCTACTCAGTCAACCCAGTTTCAAACGCATATTTTGCTAACTCTGCCGTCGAATGTAAGTCCAACTTGTGCTTAATGTTATGGCGATGCGTCTCTACCGTTCGATAACTAATATTGAGTAAAGTGGCGATTTTCTTGCTGCTGTTTCCTTGAGCAACTAATTTAAGTACCGCTTCTTCCCTGCGGCTGAGAGGATTCGTTTTTTGCGTGGCAGGCACCACTTCTTGGGTAAAGAGTGTTTGTGTGACGGATTCACAGAAATACGTCGAGCCTTGGTTCACCGTTTTTATTGCTTGCACCATTTTCTCGGCCGAGATTTCCTTGAGCATATATCCTACGGCACCAGCTTGCATGACCTTCATGATGTATTCGCGATTATCGTGCATGGTCAACATAAGTATTTTGCTCTCTGGACGCGCTTCTTTAATCACACCAGTCGCTTCAATACCGTTCATTATTGGCATGCTGATATCCATCAATATGACGTCCGGTTGCAAGTGCTTTGCGACCTCTATCGCTTCCAAGCCATTACTTGCTGTGCCCACCACTTCGATGTCAGGCTCTAACTCCAAACGAGCCATGAAGCCATCCAATACCACTTGATGATCATCGACAATCACTACACTAATCGGTTTATCCATAAACTATTTCATCCAAATTAAGCAGCACGGTAATCTCTGTTCCCAAGCCAAGCTCACTCATTAGCTCAAATTCACCACCGATGAACTCTACACGCTCTTGCATGTTCCTTAACCCAATCCCTTGTTGGTGCACTGCTTGGTTAACCACAAATCCAACGCCATCATCACGTATGAGTAATTGCAGCATATTGCCCATTTTTTGCAAAGTAACCGTTACTTTTTTCGCTCGCGCATGTTTTTCAATGTTATTCAAAGACTCCTGAGCGACGCGATATAGCGTCGTTGCGACTTCCGAAGTCAGTTTATGCTGCTGAGTATCGAAATTGCTCTCGATATCAATCCCGGAATGGGAATGAAAGTCCTGTAGCAAGGTCGTCAGTGCTGCTTCTAAACCGATATCATCGAGGGCGCTTGGACGGAGCTGATGAGAAATATGCCGCACCTCATTTATCGCGGTGACGAGCGATCGTTGTGATTTATCTAAGTGGGATTTGAGTTTTTCGTCTTCCAGTCTATGACTCATTAAGTCTAAATGACATTTACTGGAGACTAACAACTGATTGATTCCATCATGCAGTTCTCGCGCTAAATGCTTTTTCTCATCTTCTTGGAACATCACGGTTTTATGTGCCAATTCTTTCAGGTTCTTATCAGCGAGGCGATGCTCGTGCAGATTGATCGCCAAAGTGAGAACAATGATTACAGCAACGGTCACCGCTAAGATCACGACGACTGAGAAAAATGTCGTTTCGATATTTTTGTTCACTGCCGCGCGCATATTGGCGACTTCTCGGCTGACATCCTCAATATACAGCCCAGTCCCTATCATCCATTCCCACTTATCGAGCCATGCAGCGTAACTAAGCTTAGGGACGACTTCACCCGTAGATGGCTTTTGCCACAGGTACTGATGAAATCCACCACCGGATTGCGCTTGATACAATAAAGCTTCGATTAAGCGATCGCCATTTTCGTCTTCAAGATAGAGTAAGTTTTCCCCGACAAGCTCCGGAAGAACTGGGTGTACAAGGTTGGTACCATATTTATCATAAGCAAAAAAATAGCCGTCCGACCCATAACTCAAACGATTTAAAATCGCTTTCACACGCGTTTTGGCAACACTCTCTTCTAAAGTCGGATCGTTGTAGATGTAAGAAATGGAGTCAAAAGCGACGTCGACCGTATCTTTCAGCGCCGCTTCTTTTGATTGGATCAGGTTTTGATGAAAGATCTCTACCTCCCTTTTGCCAAGGGTCTTGGTTTGATAGATAGAGATCCAGCTGATACTCGCTGACACCAATACCACGGGTATCAGTGTCAGCAGAATTAACTTTGCTTTGAGAGGCATCCCTTCCCTCCATGAAACGCTGCCTTTACAGCTTACTATCTTAGCAGTACAAACGAATCGATTGTGTCTGCATAGACATAATTAACAGCTTAACAACTTGTCTCAAAAGGTAAAAACTCTCAGTTCACAAAATCTCTTTATTATCGAGTGATTAACTCATACCGTAAAAACCTGGGAAAAACAGCAAAGACGCCAACACAACAATCTGAATCGCGATGAACGGCATCACACCTTTGTAGATATCACGCGTAGTAACCCCTGCTGGAGCGACACCTTTTAGATAGAACAAACTAAAGCCAAATGGCGGTGTGAGGAACGACGTCTGCAAGTTCATCGCAATAAGAATCGCAAACCACGTCATATTAATGCCCATCAATTCAGCGACTGGCGCAATAATTGGCACGATGATAAAACAGATTTCAACGAAGTCGATAAAGAAACCTAAAATCAGAATCACCACCATGGTAATAATAAGGAATCCCCACTTTTCACCCGGCAGTTCTAACATCCACTCTTCAACTAAATAATCACCACCAGTGTAGGTAAATGCCATTGAGAAGGCGGTCGCACCAAGTAAGATCGCAAAGACCATTGCGGTTACTTTAACTGTCTCTTTTGATGCATCATAAATCATCGACCAACTAAACTGCTTATACAATAGCGATAAAATAATCGCACCTGCACCACCCAGTGCCGCTGACTCTGTTGGTGTTGCAATCCCTGCAAAGATGGAGCCCAATACCACGATGATCAATGCTAAAGGTGGCAATACAGCTTTCAGTGCGGCGAGCACTTCTTGTTTACGACTGATCGACTCATCGCGCTCTATCGCCTGTGCGGCTTGAGGGTTCAACTTCGCGTAGATGAGAATGTAGATCACATAGGCGCCAACAAGTGTAATACCGGGCCAGATCGCAGCTTGAAATAGGTCCCCTACCGGTACGCCAAGTACATCACCCAACAAGATCAACACGATAGAAGGTGGGATAATTTGGCCCAACGTGCCAGACGCACAAATAGTCCCACACGCTAAACCTTTGTCGTAATTGTACTTGAGCATCACAGGAAGAGATATTAAGCCCATCGCAACAACTGATGCGCCTACCACACCCGTTGAAGCTGCAAGCAATGCGCCAACTAACACGGTAGAAATAGCGATACCACCGCGAACGCCACCGAACAAACGCCCCATTGATTCTAGTAGCTGTTCAGCAAGCTTCGTTTTCTGTAGCACTAGCCCCATAAAAACGAACAGCGGTACGGCCATTAGCACCGTATTTTCCATAATGGACTGAATTCGATATGGCATAAAAGCAAACATCTCGATGCCTTCAGCCCAAACACCAAAAATCAGCGCGATACCACCAAAAGTAAAGGCAACGGGAAATCCCAATAGAAGCGCAAAGAGCGCAACAAAAAACATCACTATACCGATCATAATGACTTCCTTTTACGACTTACCGTTATTACCGGCATAGATGAGATGAGGGTTGACAATTTTGTTGATTGAATGAAGTAACAATCCAATACCACTCACCGCCATAAAGAAAAATGACAGCGGAATCATCGCTTTGATAATCCAACGATATGGTAAGCCACCTGGGTCACCAGACGTCTCGCCTAACGCGTAACTCTCCTTGGCGAAATCAATACCAAACCAAGCTACCAGTAGGCAAAAAGGGAATAAGAAAAATAGTGTGCCTATGATGTCGATGATGGATTGTGCTTTGTAAGATAAGCGTTCATAAAAAATGTCGACGCGAACATGGCCACCGGACTTAATTGCGTAAGGCACACCAAGCAAGAACACGGCAGAGAATAGATGCCATTCCATTTCTTGGAATGCGATAGACACATCATTAAACACGTAACGCATGACAACGTCGTACACAACGTTTGCTAACAACAAAATAAACAGGATGCTGGATAACCATCCGAGAAAATCGCTAAAGCGGTTAAATAATCGCTCAATATAAATAAGACTTCTCATTCCGAACTCCGTGGAACGTTTAGATGCGCTCCGCTATGGTGCGGAGCATTCATTATGAAGTTTTCTTGGGCTTCGATAGCAGGCTAAACCTCTTGGCATCGCCTGCTTCATAACGTTATTGTTGAGCTTGACTGTTTAAGTACGCTCGGTGCGAAATATCTGACCATGGTCGAACTTGATTCATATAGTTCGCTTGCGACTCTTGAATCTCTTTCGCCAAAGCATCTTTTTCTGCATGTTCTTTCAACAAACGATCGTTTGCTTCTCGCAACGCAGCTACGACTTCAGGTGGGAAATCTTTTACTTCAACATTTGGGTATTCAGACTTAATAGATGCCCAGTTTTTGCCGCTTTCGTGTTTCGATTGCGTGTACATATCGTAAGCGGCCGTTTTCATGGCTACTTGCAAAATCGCTTTTAGATCATCAGGTAGACGATTCCAGGTACGCTTGTTAACGAGGAACTGAAGCTCAGTCGCTGGCTCATGCCAACCTGTGTAGTAGTAAGGCGCGATTTTGTGGAAGCCCATACGTAGATCCAGCGATGGACCAACCCATTCCAAGGCATCAATTGTGCGACGCTCTAGAGAAGTATATAGCTCACCAGGGGCGATATTCGTTGGCTTGGCACCTAACTCAGCCAAAATCTCACCAGCAAACCCTGGGATACGCATTTTCAAACCCTGTAAGTCCTCGACGGACTTGATCTCTTTTTGGAACCACCCGCCCATCTGAGTATCGGTATTACCGCCAGGGAAAGACATCAAGTTATGTGGAGAGTACACTTTTTCCATCAGCTCCATACCACCGCCGTAGTAAAACCATGCATACTGCTCAGTTGGCAACATACCGAAGGGCATAGAAGTGAAGTAAAGTGTGTTTGGAACCTTACCCTTCCAGTAATAAGACGCTGAGTGACCCATGTCATACTGACCCGACTTAACCATATCAAACACCCCAAAAGGCGCTTTATGCTTGTTTGCGGAATCAATGCGGATTTGCAAACGTCCGTTGGACATCTCTTCCGCCATTTTGGCCATGTTTTTTGTGGTATCACCAAAAATTGGGAAATTAGGCCCCCAAGTTTCAGCAAGCTTTAAACGATAGACTTTTTCAGCAGCGTTTACAGAAGTCGCTGCGAGTGCCATCGCGGCAGCGACAGCGGTTGTTTTGAGCACTCGTTTTAAAGATTTTTGGATTAGACTCATCGTTCACGTCCTTTATCACCAAGGTTATTGTTGTCATCCATTTCATTAGGATTGGCTGTATTCGGTATAAAAGATGTAACAATGTTGTCTAATGCGAAATGGGCATGAACACGGAAGCGAGTAATTCATCAATAAGGCATTAGCCTAAGGTATTACGTACAAGTACGTAGGAAAACCGTCATGACAAAAGACTAATAATAGCAAAATCAATAAATTATATTTTTATCTATGAATAAAAATAAAAGACAATACTTACGTATTTTTCTGCCAAAAAATTTACATAGTATTTAAGAAAATGTGACAAACCACTTATTGGTAGTGTTAAAGTCAGTACTTAATGCATTATTTCCAATACCAATATAAAAAAATACCTCGGCATCGGCCGAGGTATTCAATCTAGAACGGTAGCGGTAATTAAACTGCTTTGTAGATAACTTTATTACCTGCTAACTGCTCTTTTTGAACTAGGTTTTCTTCAAGAAGCTTCTTTAGTGCGCCAGTAGCCCATGATGCCGCTTTAGTATCTTCTTGACCTGCAGCTAGACCGATGCCTTTAGGGTTAATACCTTCAGCATTCGCCATAACGATGTCTAATACTTGTTGTTGCTTAGGAGTAAGGGCAACATCAACTGTTTTCACTGCAGCTACTTTTTTATCAGCTACTACTTTCTCCGCAACAGCTTTTTCAGCAACAGAAGGTGCTACTGCTTTTTCCGCAACAGGCTTCACTGCTTTAGGTGCTGCAGCTAAGTTTGCTACTGTCGCTTTAATGCGTTTTTGCAGTTTCATCTGCACTTTACGCTTATGAGCAAGTCTCATTGAATATTTCTCCAGTTCACTGCATCTCAGCAGGGATGAAAATTTGAAGCGCGTTTTATACCAAAATTCACAAGCAATTTGTAGGTTTTAGCGGCGAAACGCGATGAAAAATGCGCTCAAAGCATAGAACGTCTACTATTTAATCAGATATTTTATGAACGGATTTATTGAATACTGGGTATAAAAACAGAGGTTTGTTTTATTTTAAATGCAAATCAATGCACATAAAACTGCCCACTCATTTTTGAACAAGTATTCGATGAGGTTATAAGCATGGAAACGCTGCACCTAACAAATTCACATTTCAAACCCGACTCCCCTATCAACAGAATACTTTTGTTGCTCGTTGCACTCATCACTTTGTTTTTGGTTGCCATTTCTCCGGGATGGAAGCAAGCCATGTTGTCGGTCATTTTGATGTCTGCAATCGTTGGTTTCGCCATCTTGATGATTAAGAAAAGCCAAGTCACTTTTACGCTGACAGCTTCTCACTTTCAGCAACACCTTTTTAAAGGAGGTTGGGTCGTCAGATGGCGAAATATTGAGTCAATCGGTATTTGTAGCTACCAACAGGAAGGGTGGCACCAACCGCTACCTTGGATCGGTATTCGTCTAAAACACTACTCACCCTACTTAAATTCAATCTGCCCTCGTATAGCGACAGAAATTCTCCTCAGCCAGCGAGCACTGCTTTACTTAGGCGCAAAACAAAATCAGTGTGAAGATAAGTTTGAGGATATGGTGCTTGACCCTAAACCGTATATAAACAGAAATGGGATTGAGTACAAAGGTTTGTTAGCGATGCTCGCCAACCGGATGAAGTATCAGAGAGGCTTTTATGGCTATGATCTATTTATATCAGCAAGTGATCTAGATCGTGAGGCTGAGGATTTTGTGGGACTGACTCGGCGATACTTAGCTGCCGCCGAGCCAGAATAATGCTTAGTACACGCACTTTTAGTAAAGCGGCATCTCGTCAGCAACGAACGGGTTAGTTTTACGCTCATGACCGAAAGTCGATTGAGGGCCGTGACCAGGGACAAACGTGACATCATTGCCTAAAGGCCACAATTTCTCTTTGATAGAACTAATCAACGTATTGAAATCACCTTGTGGGAAGTCAGTTCGACCAATGCTACCGTTAAACAAAACGTCACCCACAAACGCTAAACGCGCTTCTTCACTGTAAAGCACAACGTGACCAGGTGTATGACCAGGTGTGTGGAATACATTCAGCACTTGATTACCAAAAGTGACAGTGTCACCCTCATTTAGCCATTGGTGCGGTTCAAACGCTTCTGTCAGCGGGAAACCAAACATTTGGCTCTGACCTTCCAAACCTTGCAACCAGAAGTTATCTGCCTTGTGAGGGCCAACAATCTCTGTACCGCCAAGCAGTGCAGACAGCGGCTCCGTGCCACCTACGTGGTCCAAGTGACCGTGTGTTAGCACTAGGTTTACCACGTCAACACCCAGCTCTTTGATAAGCATAGCGAGCTGCTTTTCATCGCCGCCTGGGTCAACCACAATACCTTTCATGGTTTCGTCACACCAGACAATAGAACAGTTTTGAGAGAAAGATGTTACTGGAACAACTTGGTATTTCAGAGCCATAGATAACCTATACCGAATAAATTTGCGTGAAAACTGCCGCAACTATGACACTAAGGCCTAGCGACTTCAAGCTTTGAACTGTGGGTAATCGACGACGTTCTGAGACTAGAAACCTTGTCTCAACTGGCACTACCAGGAACGAACAGCACCCGTATCGATATGAACAAAGTTACTACCTGGATAATAACCCACGCCACCGGCTTTTAGGCTTAATGCAGCATCACGAACCGTTGAAAGCTTCACGCCATCTAAACGGAAATCAATGGCCTTTCCTTCCATGTGCATGCTCTTTTTCGCTACACGAGAAGACCCGTTGCGCAGCGAGGCGTTAGTGGCAGGAGAACGGTAACCTGAAATGACGATCACCTCTGCTTCTGTACCAATTAACTTTTGAATTTGACTTATTTGATCGAACAAGCGTCTATCCATGGGATGAACCTCATTTCGTCGATGGTCTCGACAAAACTCATTCAGCCTTTGAAGTTCATCATTAATGTATCGTTTTCCATCGAAATAGCATGTTTCGAGGATCTCTCCAGTATTAAGATTGTTCATCGCCAGCGCACGTGGCTCGTCAGGGAGTGAAGCCCAAGAAAATGATGGCAGGGCAGACGCCAACACCACACCACCAGCGGTCATTTTAAGGAAATCTCGGCGGGAAAAGTTACGACTTACCATTTCAAAATACAGTGCTCAACAACTAGACAAGTCGTGGACATTAACCAAACACATTTGTCACGTCAAATGCATAAAACGCTCCATCTTGATTTTCAGATGCAGTAATTATTGCTTAATTATTGAACGAAAAGAGAATTCTTCGTTTTGTAAATTTTCCTTAAAGATTTCAACTGCGGTGATCGTACTTATAGATATCATCACGGTAGTAAAGCGTTCCCTCTTCCAACCATGCTGTTTGATAAATGATGTGTACTTGAATGCGCTCTCCCAAAGGAACTGACGTGTTAGACCGACGAGAACTTTCTCGCTTTTTCGCTAAACGTTCTTCCAACCCCTGAGTTTTGAACAGAAGTTCTGCTAACTGGTCTGCATGTTCTACACGAACACATCCTGAGCTGAATGCGCGTCTGTCCTGTTCAAACAAGTTCTTACTTGGCGTGTCATGCAAATAAATAGCTTGTGGGTTAGGCATATTGAACTTGTACAATCCCAGTGCATTTTGTAAGCCCGACGCCTGTCGCATACGATAAGGAAATGTTCTCGGATTCACCGTTGCCCAATTGATGGTTGTAGGGTCAATAATTTCGTTCGAAGTCCAAGACCGAATGATTTGAATGTTATGGTTAATCAAATACATCGGATTACGTTTTACTTTAGGAATAATGTCTTTAACCATGATAGTCCAAGGCACGTTCCAAGTTGGGTTGAGAATAACTGAATCCAGTGCTACCGACATGATGGGCGTTTTTCTTGATGCTCTCCCTACCACAACTTTAGACTCAAACAAGGGTTGACCGTCATGCCAATACGTGACTTCGTATCCAGGCACGTTAACAAAGACAACATTATCCCTTTCTTTCGACCAAATTCTTGAACGCTCAGAATTCAACGCCAACAGATGCAATCGCTCTTGAGGAGAAAAGTTGATCCATCGAATGGTATTCGGGCCGATAACGCCATCTTCTTTCAAACCATGAATACGCTGGAACTCTTTTATCGCAAGCTCTAATTGTTCGTCATATTCTTCAGTGACTAAATCCAAGTAAGAAACATCTACGCCTACTATCTCCATTCGCTCAATCAATAGGGGTCTGTTTTCTAATATATCGCCAACACGTGCTAGCCCAGTTTGTTGATAGGCAGGATATTGGTACTGAGAATGTTCCGATAGCGAAGAATAGGCGGAGTAGAAAGCATCATCTGTTTGTAATGGAGACCGGAGACTTGCCAAAAACTGACCAAGTTTGCCAACCGTAATCTCATTACTCAAAATCGATAAAGTATCGATGCTAGGAGCGGGTAACGTAACATGGGCTTTGTCTGTAAATAGCCAATTAATCCCTTCTTCGGGGAGTTGCTCAAGATAACTAAGGTACATCAAGAGTGAGTCTGTCATCACTAAATCGAAGTCGAGATTATCTCCCTGCCACCTTACTTGGTTTATCCGGTGAAGTTGATTTTCGAATTCGTCGGTGACATCCGCAAGAGCAACCAGGTTTACTTGAAAAAGAAACTGCTCAATATCACTTTCATTTTCCCAGTTCAAACGGTAATTGGTGCTTTGATACAGTTGATCAATCACCTCTGGATAATGGATCATTTTTTCTACAGACAGCTTTTGTACCGCTCCCTCTTGCTCGACTTGCGCTGAAGCTTCGAGAGAAACGACGGTGGAAAAGCTGCAAAACGGCACCAGAAGTGCCGTCATGATTAAAACCCTAGCAAACACTGAAATGATCCTTGCGCTACTTGCCATAATAAAAAGTATGGCAAATATCTCACAACTTGCAGGTTTAAAATTAAGAATCTGATGCCGAAAACGACAACAAAACCCTCTATAAGTAATTACTCAATGATCTTTCTAGATAATTCTCGACCAATGGTTGTCCCATTGTACTCCGCTTGCGAAGGTACTTTTTGACGCTTCGGGCTTTTGCTCTACCACTTTTCCCGCACCAGAGCTGACTCGGAACTCATCGCCATAGACCACAACACCAGAAGCGTCTGGTAACGCACTTAGCTCTACCAATTTGCCAGTAGATTTAGACCATATACCATAACAACTGCCCGGAGGCGAAGTGGCTAAGATCCATTCATCGGTTGCTGCAATACTCGCAACGTAATGATTGAAACGCGCCCACTCTTCAGGCTCAGCTTGAAGATCTTGCATTTCACCACCACGCGTGTGCATGGCGATCAAGGCTGGATACTCGTCCGGCTCACCACGATATTGCTGACCACAAAGCACGGTTTCCGCACCATCATGGGCTAAGTGGCGAATACTCAACTTATGATCCGGTAAAGACACTTGATCCAATAGCTCCCCTTCCTGTGAAAGGTAACTCAGGCTAGGTCTCATGCTATCAAGATTGAGAGGTTCACGACCGTTGGTGTGTACGCCACCGACGCCAATCGCTAATGCGCCATCAGGCATCATGATCACTTCATGAGGACCAAGACCAAAACCCGTTAACTCATCGATCTTTTGATATTGCTTCTGCACATCATAAACACCAATGATCCCACGGCTTGTCCCCCTCTCCCCTTCTGTGGCAAATAGTAATGTGCCGTCATGGGAGTAAACACCATGTCCGTAAAAATGACGATTTGGCGTTGCTAGTTGCAGTTTGATCATCTGCTCTGAGCGATAATCAAACACCATGAAGAAAGTACCAGGTCGACGACCAAAAACTACGGCGTGGCCTTGTTGGTTGGTTGCTACACCGTGACCACGCTCAGGAATCGGCAATGAAGATAGCGGCATACCATGCTCATCCGCCACCACCGCTGCGAATTTATCTCGACCAATGATAGAACAGCCGATCAACGCAGGTTCACGTGAGCTTGTTGAAGCACAACCAAATGGCATCATAGGTATAGCCGCCCCGAATAGAGCGGCTTTCAGCAAGGTTCGGCGGGTTTGATCAGTCACCATCGGTTGCATTAAATCCTATAACTACGCCAAGCTCGATCGCCACTTCTTCGTGAATCAGGTACTTCAATTGCTCTAGCTTATTGTATTGAGAGAGCACCATGCGATAGCCTTCTTTTGTTTGTAGTGCAGCAAACAAGCTCTTATCTTCTGGCCAAGTTTCTAACGCCATTTCAAACTGATGAACAACACGGTCTGCGAGATCTGCATGGCCTTGCTCTCTAAGTAGCGCATCTAAACCATTTCCGTTAGCAAAGTACAACGCTTCCATCCCTTGAAGGTTGGCTTTTAGGTTTGAAAGCGAAGTTTCTGAACGCCATGACTCTGAGAAATACGGGCGAGGCTTACCAATCTTCGCTAGCGGTCGGCTCAACTTCTTCATGCTGTATTCAAGCTGATTCGAGAGCAGTGAAATGTACTCAGACTCCCACTCCGTCATCTCTAGCGATTTCCAAGGGTTCTCTGCCCAAGAATCCGCGATGATCTGCGCTTTGTTATCGAGGTTTTCTGCAATCGCTACGCCTGTCACACAGGTATTGCTGTTGCTAGATAAGGTCGACGCTTTATCGTAAAGCAGCCATTCCAGAGCCCCTAAACCTTGCACGGTGACACTTTGGGTGGAGATATCTTCTGCACTCCAAGCTTGGTCAGATTTCGTCAATACAGACATTTTACGACCAGTAGTGTTCTTTTTATCTGGCCAAAACTGAACATTCCAGCTTTGCTCCAGCGCCGTAGCAGGGCCACGTTCTTGACCTTGTAATGCCATCCACGCAAGCATCGTTTGATGCCACTGCTGTTTTACTTGTGCATCATCTTTCGACTCTGATGCGCAGTAATCTGCGAAGCGTTGTTCAAGTTCTGTGGTTTGCGCTAAAAACGTCTGAGCTGATTGAAACTCGACCTCGTACACGCTTTGAGAAATATGACTTGTACTCTCAGGCTTGGCAGAGCTCGAAACGATGGTCGATTGGCAACCAACCAAACTTAACGTTGCGGCAATCGCACTCACTAATAGTGTTTTTTTCATGGTTGCTTCCTTATAGAGAATTCAGAAACGCAATCAATGCGTCACGTTCTTTTTTGTTCAGTGCTAAGACGTTTTGTTTCGCCGTTTCAGCTTCGCCGCCGTGCCACAACACCGCTTCCATCAGGTTACGAGCGCGGCCATCATGTAGAAAGTAAGTGTGTCCGTTTACTTCTTCGGTATAACCAATGCCCCATAGCGGTGCTGTTCGCCACTCGCGGCCGTTTGCTTGATATTCCGGACGGTTATCGGCTAAGCCTTCACCCATGTCATGCAAAAGCATGTCGGTGTATGGGTGGATAAGCTGCTCAGAAAGCGCTGGTAACTCTGGTCGTTTCGCCGTTTTAACACTGGTCTTGTGGCAGCTTTCACAGCCAGACGCAGCAAAGATTTGCTGACCAAGTTTCACGTTAGGGTCATTGACATTACGGCGAATAGGTACAGCTAAGTGCTGGCTGTAAAACTCTACGAAATCGAGAATATTTTCACTCACTTCTGGTTTGCCGCCATTTGGCATGTCGTCACAAATGCTTTGTTTCGAGGTACAGTTTTCATTTGGGAATAAATGGCTCGTAAGACCCACATCACCATTAAATGCTGCTGCATTTTGCTGCATTAGCGTCGGTTGTCCTGCTTTCCAGCCAAAACGACCAATCGAGAAATTGTCCCTCTCAATATCCCACACTTTATTTACTTTGCCTGAGATACCGTCTTTGTCGGCATCTTGTTCATCAGCCCAAGCAAGTAGCGTTTCGTCGGGAATACTCTCTAACAAACCAAGGCCGATCATTGGCGGTGCCACGCGTGCTGAGAACTCGGTATCAGGGTGCATATCGCCGTAACCCAGATCGGTAATGTTCAAATGAGGTTTTCTTAGCGTCACCGTCGTACCGTCTTTAAATTTCACTGGGACATCGGTGTAAGTGATTTCGATTTTGCCTTCTGGCGTTTGATCTTGCAGAGCGAAATCTTGAAGCTGACCACCATAAGTCGGCTCAGGTATGCCACCGTCTTTGATGTAGGCTTTCTTTTGTTCTGGCGTCATCGCAGGAATGCTTAAGCGCACTAACATAGACACGGCATGTAAATCATCTTTCTCTGGCGGATGACCACGACCGTCTTTGATGTGACAGTTCTGACAACCATTGGTGTTAAAAAGCGGACCTAGGCCATCACGAGCGTCTGTTGACGCTGGCGCTTGTACCCAAGGGTTGCGGAAAAAGCTGTTACCGACGCTAAAATCGAGGCGTTTGCTCATTGGCAAGTTAGCAGCAGGAAGAGAATAGGCATTCGCGCCGTCTTTTTTAACACTGGTTTTGCCACCAGACTTAACATCATAAGCCATGGCAGAAGAAGAAAGGATCGCGGCTAGCGCAGAAATTAGGTATGGCTTCATATCATTGCTCTACATAGACAACAAGGGTGATAACAACGAGCTCAAACGTCAAAAGGGCTCACAAAGAGCCCTTATTTATTATGGTTTTCTTATTAAAACTCGTGGTCAGCAGTATCAGGGCTTAGGCTGTCGATGCCGACAATGCTTGCCGCGCGCTCAATCGCACCGGTTTGTGCTACCAACGACATGATGGTGTCGTTTACTAGCGCGTTGCCTTGTGCGTTACCCGCTGCAATAAGTTGGTCAAAGTGCTGGTTGTTCTTCTCTGCAGAAGTCACTAGCTCACCAACTTGGCTACGTGTTGTATCAAACTGCTTTTGAATTTCGGTCGCTGCTTTCTTGTCTTTTTGAGCAACAAGGTCAGCGATACTTGGACCAGATAGCTCTTTGCCGTTTACACCTTTGTATGTACCTGTGTAAACGTTGTAGATGCCTTGCTCATTGTAGTAGTGAGAGTTGTGCGTGTTGTCTGAGAAACAATCGTGCTCGTCTTCAGTTGAGTTCGCTTCTAGTGCCACCTTCATGCGCTCGCCCGCTAGCTCACCTAGAGAAAGAGAACCCATGCCGAATAGCATCTTACGAAGACCATTGTCCGCTGAGTCGTTCAGTAGCTCTTCACGGTAGTTACCTTTTACTTCAGCAGACCACTGCTTTTCCATCCACTCAAGGTCTTGAACCAGTAGATCAGCGGCTGCTTTTAGGTACTCTCCACGACGATCACAATGGCCATTCGTACACTCAGAACCCACAACGAAATCAGTGTAAGCGCGTTGACCTGCGCCTGCGTTAGTGCCGTTTAGGTCTTGACCCCAAAGCAAGAATTCAATCGCGTGGTAACCTGACGCAACGTTTGCCTCAGAACCACCTACTTCGTTTAAATCTGCTAGTAATTCTGGCGTAATCTTTGAAACGTCCAGTTTAGAAGCACCAATCTGTAAGCTAGTGTTTGCGATGATGTTTGCAGCCGCGCCTTCGTTACCCAATTCGTATTGGTAATCAGCCGCTACGTAGTCGATCAGACCTTCATCAAGTGGCCATGCGTTTAACTGACCTTCCCAATCGTCAACAATCGCGTTACCAAAACGGAAAACTTCAGACTGTTGGTAAGGAACGCGAGAATCGAGCCAAGCTTGTTTTACTTCTTCAAGCTTTTTCGCTGATGGTGATTGTAGAAATTCGTCGATTTTTACGTCAAGCGCTTTCGCTGTTGTTACTGAATCAGCAAACACAGCATGGGCAACGTCTGCGTAATGTTCGACTACTTGTTGTTTAGTTACTGTGGCAGCAACGGTAGAACCACTGGCAATGAGGAGTGATGCAGCAATAGATTGGACTAAAACTTTTTTTGCATTCATCTGAAGCATCCTTGTTGAGCTTTTCAATTATCGTATTGGTAGTGCTAATTATTCTTATTTGCACTTTAGTCTCGAGATAATACAAATTTACAATTTATTTGCAACTCCAGATACAAAAAAACCTCATAAAAATGAGGTTTTTCACAGGCTTTATTGTCAGTTTTATCTTTAGGATTAAACCTTTAGGTCATGTTTTCCGTGAGAGACTTTTGCCTTCAGATAATTTTCGTTGCCATCTTTGATATGTGCAGAGGTATTGACAACCTCGCCAATTTCAATTCCGTACTCAGATAACTCACGAATTTTCTTAGGGTTGTTCGTCACGAGGCGGATCTTATTCACGCCTAAAGCTTCTAGCATTTGTGCTGCTTCTGTGAAATCACGCAGGTCATCATCAAAGCCCAAATGGTTGTTAGCTTCGTACGTGTTCATGCCTTGGCTTTGTAAGCGGTATGCATCGATCTTATTGTACAAACCAATACCACGACCTTCCTGACGGAGATACAAGATGATACCACCGGACTCGCCCATGCGATTGATCGTCTCTTCTAGTTGCTCACCACAGTCACAGCGTGAAGAGTGAAACACATCGCCTGTCAAACACTCAGAGTGCATACGAACTAAAGGCATGTCCTGAGTTTGGTCCGCTTGTTTAAAGATAATAGCAACATGCTCTTTGTCTGTCTTCAGACCATGGAAAGACAGAATTTCGGCATCAATGTTACTTTTTGCCCCGACTTTAAAATCTACTCTGGCACGTACTTCCGCCATATCTATACTCACTCGATTTATTGCTTGATGCGCTTGATGCGTTTTCGTTATTGCATTCATGGGATTTACTCGTTGCTCTTCAACTATGGGGACTGATACCGCATTTTGCAATATAGAGATCACAATTGAGGGCAGTTATCCACTCAAGACAGCAAAAGAGAAACACTCTCCAACTGAACAATTGTTATATTATAACAATTTAAAAAAACTACAATAAAAAACCCCAGACAAATTTTGTCTGGGGTTTCAAGAAGGTCGTTTGGTCTATCTTTTAATGGGTCTGACTGCGCTTCCAAACGGCGAGTTCAATCCAAACTGCTTCGAGTTCTTGGATTTCCTCGTCGGTCAACACGGCGAGCGTTGAAGTAACTTGAGGCAGGTTCGGTGATTGCAATGCACGAATCTGCGAATAGAAGTCTTTTTTAAGTTGTAATATAACTGAATCCACTGCGTGCACCTATTTCGTTCTTTTATTACTTATCCAGCTCAAAATTTTTATTTTCTTTATACTGGAAACTTCACAAATTCGGAAAAATGATAACATTCTGCTTGTTAAGTGCACAATTTATTTTTAATAGTGGAATAACGGTCACATTAATTACGCTTCACCATTCGGATCGAATATAAGACAAAAAAGATCAAAAATAGCACAGGAAAGATCCACAACAGCGCCGTGGAATAATTTAATGGTGGTTGGTACAGAACAATATTCCCATAACGAGCAACTAGATAGTCCTTTATTTCTTGATCTGAGCTGCCTTCATTGGCCATCGTATACACTTTCAACCTCAGGTCTTTAGCCGCTTGTGCATTAGACTCGACAAGGTTTTGGTTTTGACACTGCGGGCAGCGTAATGCCTTGGCTAACGAGGTTGCACGCTGTTGCACTTCAACGGAATGAAATTCAAACAGATCAACATTCTGTTCTATATCCGCACTTCTCGTGAAAGGAGAAAATAGTATAAATAGGATGAAAGTGAGGAGAAGATTATTAAATCGAAACATTCAAGTATCCTGAAAATATATCGTTCCATTTATCTGCCGTTAGCTCTCCACGATATTTGATCAATATACGACCATTTGGATCAATCAAGTAAGTTTCCGGCGTTCCGATAACACCTAGCTCCACAGCGAGCTTTCCATTAGGGTCACTAATTACTTCAATATATGGATTTCGTTTAGAGCTCAAATATTCACGAGCGGCTTGTTTTTGATCTCTATAATTCAGCCCAATAATAGGCACACCGAGTTCTGCTAACTGCAATAATTCTTCATGCTCTCGTTTGCACACTCCGCACCAAGATGCCCAAACATTCAATAATTTATATCCGTCGCTTTTGAACAACTGCTCAGAAACCATGTCATCAGAGATCAGAGAAGTAGAGCGAAAATTAGGTGTCTCTAAATTTCGTTGTGGGGACAATTCAACATGCGGTCGCTCAGACAAGGCCATCGCAGTTACTACAGTAAACACGGCAACAGCCAAAACGAGACCTGCGAGTTTAAGCGTATTTCTCGATCGCATTGATAGCCTCTCTCTTTTTCTTTAGGCCGGTTAACAGCGCACCAAACACAGCTAATAACCCACCAGACCATATCCACCAAATACCTGCTCGGTACTGAACTTTAATCGCATAAGCATGAGTGTCGACTTTGTCACCCAATGTCACGTAATAATCGCCATGCCATAGTGAACGAATCGCAGGCTCGGTCATATTCATCACTCGCACAGGGTAATGGCGCTTTTGCGGGTTGAAATTGAACATGCGGCCATCTTCCAAGTGCAAGGTGATCTGTCCTTGTTCAGCGGTGTAGTTTGGCCCCACCAGCCATTCGATACCATGATAATCGATAGTGATCCCCGCCCTTTGTTGAGAACTGCCGGGTTCGACACGTAAATTATGTTCATATGAGTAGTGACTGTTGAATACAGCTCCACTCACCGCCAGCGCAAAACCGATATGTGCCATCACGATTGGCATGAGTTTGCGCTTATTGGAACAACGAAACAGCATAACGAGATGCGCCACAATCACCCAAGTAGCCAATATTATGGTTAGCAATACTTCGAAATGCAGTGCGTGCACTAAGAAGATAAACCCGATCCCAGAGACAAGAGATAACGCAATACTGATCGCAATATCAGCGCTTACACTCGGCACTGTGCCTTTTGTCCATTTCAGCAGCGGCATGAAAGCTAAGGCAATCAGAGCCAGTATGCTTAATGGGAAGATCAGACTATTAAAATAAGGTGCGCCAACTGAAATGTTTCCTAAACCGAGCAGTTGATAAACCATCGGATAAAAAGTGCCAAGAAAAACGATGGCAGTCGCAATAACCAGCAGCCCTTTGGCGATATAAGCAGTGTAAGCTCGGCTCGCTAGAGATTGAAGTTTGAAACGAGGGAGTTGTTCTCCTCGCAAAATCAGTACGCCAAAAGTGATAATGACAAGCAAGCTCAATACACCAATCAGCACCAAACCTTTAGTTGGGTCCACCGCAAAAGCGTGCACTGAAGTCAGCACGCCAGAGCGCACCACGAATGTCCCTAAAATGCTTATGCTGAACGTAGCAAACGCCAGTGCATAGGTGCTCCAAATTGCGCCTCTGTTACGTGTTGCGACAACACCGCTGTGCAATAAAGCGGTACCCGTAAGCCAAGGCAGTAAAGAAGCGTTCTCCACAGGGTCCCAAAACCACCAGCCGCCCCACCCTAATTCATTGTACGCCCACCATGATCCCACCAAGATACCCAACGTAAGCGTTCCCCACGCAAAAAACGCTGCGCTACGAGCGACCACATACCAATCGCTCATCCGTTGTTTACCCAATAGCGCTGCTAATGCAAAAGCTAATATTGCTGCGTAACCAACATAACCGAGATAAAGCAATGGTGGATGAATGATAAGCCCAACGTCTTGCAACATTGGATTTAGATCTCGCCCTCCCGAAGCCAATAATTGGGCATATTCGAACGGGTTAGAGGTCCTTAACGTGAACCATGCAAACGTCCCAATCAGAACGTTCATGATTCCTAGACAGTCACAAGTATATTTGGCGTTGAGCGGTGACTTAAATGCAATAAATGACGCCCATAAACTTAGGGTGACGACCCAAAACAACATGGAGCCTTGGTGCCCACCCCAAGCGGCAGCAATTTTGAACGCCACGGGAAGTTGACTGTTGGAATGCGTAACAACATATTCCAACGCGAAGTTGTCTTGCACGAAGCAGACGATCAGAAGTGCTAAACAAATGATGGAAGCTAAGCTAATGATGTGGGTCATCGCGACTTGATGCGGCAATGTCGCCTTCTTACCCATAGCAAGACGTAGCCAATGCAGCAACGATGCACAAGTCGATGTTACAGCCACCAATATCAGTAAGAAGAACCCTAGCTCAGCTTCCATTTATCCCCCTTACACTACGGTCATTTGACCGGCATAGAGAATGAAAGTACGCAGCATAAGTACGCCAACCAAGCTCAACGTCGTGACCACAAAAACGTAACTGCCTTTGTGGCGCACTTCTGAAGGCGTTAACCAATTGAGAGTCAAAGGCGTAATCATGCCGATGAACACTACGCCAACCCAGAACCATTGAGCCCAGAATCCACTCGAAATAGCATTCCAAGCCGCGACTTCGTTCTGACCACCGCTGAAGATCAGTCCAGTAAAGAATGTCACTAAGACAAACAACTCAAACAACACTACTGGGCGTTCAAATCCGTGCACCCAAGACACACTTGGGCTGCTGGTCGACTCTTTAAACACCAAGATGCCGAACATCAAGCATGCCGCTGCACCCGAGGACAAACTAGAGAACAGGAACAAGATTGGCAGTACTGGATTGTTTAGCATTGGGTAAGTCTTCAATGCAGACAATAGAAAGCCAGTGTACGCTGCAAGCACGATGGCTAAGAAGCCCAAGAACAATTCAATTGCGTTGTTGGCTTTCCCCGCCTTAATCAAAATGCCATCGGCAAAATCCAGCAGTTTGCTTGGTAACTTCCCTTCACAGAAGCTGATGATTTGATGGCGGAAGATAACGCCAATCCAAACAAACAGCACTAGCATGTACACTTGGAACAAGATCACGCCCATCGACATCACAGACGTTGGGTTGTAGTAGATCATGATCTTCCAAAACTCTAAAGGCTTGGTTAAATGGAAAATCAAAATTACCAACCCAGCAATGATGCCAAATGGTGCGAGCCAAGCCATCGCTTTCATGATGCCGTTTTTTGCGGGATCACCTTCAATCACTTTGCGTTTTAAATAGATAGAAATCATCACCGCACCTGCTGACATCCCAGCAAGGAATAAGTAAATCGCGATGATCCAATCCCAGACTAACGAGTCAAAGTGGAATGCACTTTCGAAGCCGTTCATGATGACACCTCCCCTTTGCTATGCGGAATTTTGTACAGTTTAGGTTGCGTACCTAAATGCGATTTATCGCGATAGACAACATGGCTTTCGATAGCTTTGCTCACCTCGCTAGTTGGGTCATTCAAATCACCAAAGATGAGTGCTTTTGTTGGGCAAGATTCCACGCAAGCTGGCTGTTTACCTTGCGCTAGGTTGGTATCACGGCAGAAGTTACATTTATCCGCAGAGTGATCGACTGGATTAAAGAAGCGCACTTGGTAAGGGCAAGCGGCAAGGCAATAACCACATCCGACACATTTCTCTTTGTGCACATCCACGATGCCGGTCGCTTCATCTTTGTATGCAGCGCCTGTTGGACAAACGTACACACATGGTGGGTTATCACAGTGCTGACAGGATTCGCGAGTAAACTGGTATTCCACATCTGGAAATTCGCCAATCGGTTCACTGCGATGAATTTTAAGTCGCGTTACGCCTTCAGGGACTTTATTTACTTCGCGACAAGCATCGGTACAAGCGGTACAGCCAATACAGGCATTTTCATCATGAACCATACCCATGCGTTTCGCTTGTTCACTGTTGCTGGCATAGAGAGAGGAGCTAACAACGGAAGTGCCTGCAACGCCTGTAGTTAAAATCAACGCGCCGCTGCCGGCTAAAAAGTTTCTTCTCGAACATTTCATGCTATCTCTCCTCTTCTTTGGCAAGTTCAGGTTCGACGGCAAATTCAGAGTGACAATCCACACACTGCTTGATCAGTTGTTTTCTGTCGTACGACAACGCTTTGGTTTTCGCTGCGTGTACATCGTGGCAATTTGAACAAGTGAGGTTTTTGGCGTGCACATCGTGCGTCCAGTGGCTTTCTCTCAGCTGTGTCGGTGCGTGGCAATCCACACATTGGCTGTTAGCTTTAAGAATCATGCTTGGATCAAGGAACACTTTGTCGTGTACTTCTTTCGATTGCGCTGCAGAAAACTTAATCACATCAGGCGCACCTTCACGATGGTCGGGACCAATGTTGCTATGGCAATTGGTGCAATTAAGTTGCTTCCCTTGACTCAATAACGCTTGCGAATCATGCGATAGGTTCAGAGTCTCTTTTGCATCCTTATGACATTGCAGACACTTGTAGTCTCGGTCACGGATCAACTCGACTTGATGACGCTCAGCTTGAGCACCTTCAATCGGCTCTGAAGAAGTCGCATGGGCGGCGATGGAGAAACCATAGATGGCAAAGACGAAGAGAAGTTTCAGCATTGTCTCTATGGTCAATTTTATATTGCCCATATTGTTCTTTCCTTAGCTCGATAATAATTGATAACTATTCTCAATTATTTATTTGAGCGACAATTAATTTCCTCTGAAGATATTTTTTAGATCTTCAAATGACATCAATTCTTATTTCGGAAAGCCACAACGCTAAACCTATATTTATAATACCTCTATTATTCATAAGGGGTAGAAACACCTGCTCAAAAAGCGAACTAAATCACCCTATTTTAAAAAAGGTTAAAAACCCAAAGCATTGTAGAACAACGACTTAACAACTACCACTTTAGGGGTATATAAATTCAAACATGACTGAGATCACTGGTGTAAATTGATCTAAAACAAGACAAGAATCACTCACTATTTCATCTGTCCAATTAAGCAATATTATTAATCGTAGATCTCCAGTTCTTATTTGGAATAGCTCCTCACAACGCTGCTAATAAAAACGAATATGGAGATAACACTGTGAGCATAAAACACTGGATGAGCGCACCTATTGCGGTTGCGACCTTATTCGCCAGCCAATTATTTTTGGTTGGCGCTCCGTTAGCGGCAGAAGAGAAGGATTTTATCGATCCTCGTAACGATGTCTTTGAACAGAACCACCCTGATCAATACCATTCTTGGAAAGCAACATCCGAAAGTGAGCACATTGAAGATGCTCTAAGTGAAGACCCAAACATGGTTATCCTGTGGGCAGGTTATGGTTTTGCTAAAGACTACAACAAAGCGCGCGGCCACTTTTACGCACTTGATGATGTTCGCCAAACCTTACGTACCGGCGCACCGACTGATGAAAAATCCGGGCCTATGCCGATGGCGTGCTGGAGCTGTAAAAGCCCAGACGTTGCTCGCGTGATTGGTGAACGTGGTGAAGACGGTTATTTCGAAGGTAAATGGGCACGCTTAGGCTCAGAAATCGTCAACCCTATCGGTTGTTCCGATTGCCACAACACGGGCTCTGAAGCCTTCAAGAAAGGCGAACCCGCGCTGGCACTGACTCGCCCATACGTCGAGCGTGCTTTTGATACTATCGGTAAAAACTTTGATGAACAGTCTCGCCTAGATAAGCAAGCATCGGTCTGCGCTCAATGTCACGTTGAATACTACTTCACCGGCCCAACTAAAGCGGTTAAATTCCCATGGGATATGGGCACCACCGTTAATGACATGGAGAAATACTACGACGCGTTGAATTTCAAAGATTGGACGCATGCCGTATCTAAAGCGCCGATGCTAAAAGCACAACACCCAGGTTTCGAAACTTGGAGAGCGGGTATTCATGGTAAAAACAAAGTGGTGTGTGTGGACTGCCACATGCCTAAAGTGACCAAAGAAGACGGTACGGTGTACACAGACCACAAAGTGGGTAACCCATTTGATCGTTTTGAAGACACCTGTGCGCAATGCCATACCCAAACTAAAGAGCAGCTACAAGGCATCGTCTCGACTCGCAAAGTGCAAGTACTGAACATGAAGCTAACCGCCGAGAAGCAAATCGTAGCGGCACACTTTGAAGCAGGCGCAGCGTGGAAAGCAGGTGCAACAGAAGCAGAAATGGAGCCTATCCTACAAGATATTCGCCATGCACAATGGCGTTGGGACTACGCGATTGCTTCTCACGGTGTTCACATGCATGCTCCTGAGGTAGCGCTTGAAGTACTAGGTACTGCAGTTGATCGCGCCGCTGACGCTCGTACCAAGTTGGTTCGTTTACTAGCAGCCAAAGGCATCACTGACCCTGTTCAAATTCCAGATATCTCTACCAAAGCGAAAGCACAACAAGCACTGGGCATGGATATGGATAAGATGAACGCAGACAAGAAACACTTCCTAGAAACAGTAGCGCCAGAATGGGATAAAGCAGCCGCTGAACGCGAAGCCACGTATTAATCTAACAAGCAGAGATTAATCTATAGATACAACAAGGGGCGTACTGAACGCCCCTTTTTTTGTTTCTTTGTTATCTTTATTTCTTCATCCCCGATTCTATCGAGAGTGAAAATCGAATGTACTAGCGACGAGGAAGCCTAGGTCTCGGTTGAATATTTGGACGTGCTTTAGGCATCTGCACATTTGGACGAGCAACTGGGCGTTGGATCTTCGTTTCCGGTAATGCTTTTCTTTGTTGAACCTTTTCTTTTACCGCTTTGTCTTGTAAAGCCGCTGGCTCAATACGCTCCGGACGATTCTCCCATTTGGTTTGAATCTCTTGCTTTTGCTCGTCAGGCAATGATTGCCAATGATCGTCGAGTTGGCGTTTCATGTTATCGATATTGGCGGACATATCATCGTCCTTCCAATCCTCGACTTTGTCTTTGATGGATTGCTGTTGGTCTTCATCTAAACCATTCCACCACTCTTCCAGTTTCTCTTTGTATTCGTCGTCGTTGTCGCAACAACCCGGATAGTAATAAATCCAGTAGTCGTCATGATCGTACCACCACGGATCGTAATAACCTGAAGAATAATAAACCGAAGAGGAAGAACCAGAATGATCGGAAGAGCTACAACCCGCTAATACAGAGCCGCACAGCAAAACCAATATGCTTAGTGCCTTATTTTTCATTCGTTGCCCACCTTTCCCTCTACTGCTTATTAAATTGTACGCTTACAACAGCTCTTTTGCTTTGTTAATAGAGTTAATGATTTGCACCCTATCTAAATTTGGATCATTAGAATCTAATAATAGTACCCAGGCATCAATCGCTTCCTGAAATCGGAATGACAGAAAATGATCATTTGCGATCAAAGACAAAGCGGCTTCATTGTGCGGTTCTATCTGCAAAGCTTGCTCCAAAAGCAAGCTAACTTCTTGCGTCATTGATTGCTGGTGAATGTAGTACAAGGTCGTCGCTTTTGCGGCAAGTTGCGTGGCACTGACTGGCTCAGTCAGCTGGATCGCGTAATCAAAACAAATCAGCGCGCCATCAAATTCCCCCTCTAGCAGGTAGCCCTGCCCGAGTTGGAACCACAATTCAGCGTTGTTCGGATCTTCACGCAACTGGTCTTGAATCTCTTTCATGATGTCACGAGCAGTCATCATTCGTGACATTTCCGCTTGTATTGGTTTAGGCGGAGTTTGATGCAGCAATAAGAAACTGGCACTCGTCACGACAAGTACTAACAGGCAAAAGCCAAACCATTGAGTAGGTTTAGCTTTTGATGCACTCAGTGATAAGAGTACGATAAACAACCCCATCAGAGTGATGGCAGCGAAAAACCAAACAGACATAACACGTCCTGTAAACAAAGATAACGTCAGTGTACGCATTTCTTACTTTAAATGCGTTGATACAGATACAAAAAAGCCGAGCAACTAAGGCTCGGCTTTTCATATCAAGATAACGGTGTAAGATTACTCTTCGTTACCTTCCTCTGCATCATCAGCAGCTGGAGCTTCTGAAGCGTCTTGCTGCGTATTTTCGTCTGTTGACTCTAACGCTTCTGCATCTTCATCAGCAGGCAGCTCTTCATCATCAACTTCTTCAATACGTTGCAAACCAACAACTGATTCATCTTCCGCAGTACGGATAAGCGTTACACCTTGTGTGTTACGACCAACTTGGCTAACTTCACCCACACGAGTACGTACTAACGTGCCAGCGTCGGTGATCATCATCATTTCATCACCTTCAACAACCTGGATAGCACCAACTACCGGGCCATTTCGCTCAGAAACTTTGATAGAAACTACACCTTGAGTGCCACGACCTTTTGTCGGGTACTCGCTAAGTGCTGTGCGTTTACCATAACCGTTTTCTGTAACCGTTAGGATGTCGCCTTCGTGCGAAGGAACAATAAGTGATACAACTTGGTCATTTTCAGCCAGTTTCATACCACGAACACCAGAGGCGGTACGACCCATAGGACGAACACCTTTAAACTTGATCTCTGGCTGACCATTCTCATCAAGAACTGGTTTACCATTTTTATCAAGTACTGGAATCTCTTCTGCTTCTTTAAAGCGAACCACTTTACCCGCTTTAGAGAACAGCATGATTTCATTTTCGCCGTTAGTGATATCCACACCGATTAACGAATCGTCTTCACGTAGGTTCACAGCGATTAGGCCGTTTGAACGTACGTTTGCAAACTGGTTCAACGGCGTTTTCTTAACCGTACCGTCACCTGTTGCCATGAAGATGAATTTGTCTTCAGAGAATTCATCAACACGTAGAATCGCGGTAATGCGCTCACCTTCTTCGAGTGGAAGGATGTTTACGATTGGCTTACCACGCGCAGTACGGCTCGCTAGAGGCAATTGGTAAACTTTCAGGCGGTATGTTTTACCACGAGTAGAGAAACACAAGATGTTATCGTGGGTATTCGCCACTAGAAGACGCTCGATATGGTCTTCATCTTTCATCTTAGTCGCACTCTTACCTTTACCACCACGGCGCTGTGACTCGTAGTCGCTCAGTACTTGGTACTTAACGTAACCACCGTGAGATAGAGTAACCACAACGTCTTCACGTGCGATCAGCTCTTCCATGTCAATATCATGGCTCGCAGCTGTGATTTCTGTACGACGAGCGTCACCAAAGCCGTCACGAACCGCTTCAAGTTCTTCACGGATCACTTCCATCAAACGCTCAGTGCTCGCAAGGATATGCATGAGTTCAGCGATTTCTTCTAGAAGTGTTTTGTATTCGCCAAGAATCTTCTCGTGTTCTAGACCTGTTAGTTTATGTAAACGTAGATCTAGGATAGCTTGTGCTTGTTGCTCAGTCAGGAAGTACTGACCATCACGAATACCATATTCAGGCTCTAGCCATTCAGGGCGCGCAGCATCTGTACCAGCACGCTCTAGCATTGCTGAAACGTTGCCTAAATCCCAACCACGAGCGATAAGACCCGCTTTTGCTTCAGCCGGTGTAGGTGCCTTACGGATAAGCTCAATGATTTCATCAATGTTAGCAAGCGCTAGAGCTAAACCTTCAAGGATATGAGCACGTTCACGCGCTTTACGCAGTTCGAAGATAGTACGACGTGTCACAACTTCACGACGGTGATCAACAAAGCACTTCAACATATCTTTTAGGTTGAATAGCTGTGGCTGGCCATTGTTTAGGGCCACCATGTTGATACCGAAAGTGGTTTGCAGCTGAGTCTGAGCGTAAAGGTTGTTTAGAACTACTTCGCCCACAGCATCGCGCTTACACTCAATAACAATGCGCATACCGTCTTTATCTGACTCGTCGCGCAGTGCACTGATACCTTCTACTTTCTTATCTTTAACTAGCTCAGCGATCTTTTCGATCAAGCGAGCTTTGTTCACCTGGTAAGGAATTTCAGTGACGATAATGGTCTCTTTACCATTCTTCTCCACTTCGATGTCCGCTTTCGAACGCATGTAGATTTTGCCACGACCTGTTTTGTACGCGTCTACAATGCCTTTACGACCGCTGATAAGCGCCGCCGTTGGGAAATCAGGACCAGGAATGTAATCCATTAGTTCATCAATAGTGATTTCTTCATTATTGATGTATGCAAGACAGCCATCAATCACTTCGCCAAGGTTATGAGGCGGGATGTTGGTTGCCATACCTACTGCGATACCAGAAGCACCGTTAACCAATAGGTTTGGAATTTTAGTTGGAAGAACCGCTGGGATCTGCTCAGTACCGTCGTAGTTTGGTACGTAGTCTACGGTTTCTTTGTCTAGGTCAGCCAATAGTTCATGGGCAATTTTTGCCATTCGAACTTCGGTGTAACGCATTGCCGCAGCAGAGTCGCCATCGATCGAGCCAAAGTTACCTTGACCATCGACCAGCATGTAACGAAGCGAGAACGGCTGAGCCATACGTACGATTGTGTCGTACACAGCACTATCACCATGTGGGTGGTATTTACCGATTACGTCGCCGACAACACGGGCTGATTTTTTATATGGTTTGTTCCAATCGTTGCCTAGTACGTTCATCGCGAATAAAACGCGGCGGTGTACTGGTTTTAGGCCATCACGCACATCTGGAAGAGCACGACCCACGATGACTGACATCGCATAGTCTAGGTATGAACCTCTAAGCTCATCTTCAATGTTTACGGGCGTGATCTCTTTAGCTAAATCGCTCATAGAGCCATTATCCCTCTATTATCTGATCGTAATTACGATACGTGTAAGGTGCAAAAATATAACACACAATTCATCACTTCGGCATCACTTTCCCTCTCCTTTTATCAGGTTGTGAGCTTGGTTATGAATCAAATGTCGAGAATTTGCACACTCATCCCATATCTTTCTGATTAGTGGTTATATTTCGGTCAACATTGAGCAAAATCGGACCCTTTACGCGGAAAAGCGAGGTAAATTCCTTTAACCACACAACGCGAAAATGCAGGTTTTAGAGTTATTATCACTGGCACCAGTTCAAGGATGAACCAAAAACAATAGTTAGCGCTTTACAAATTACAGGCACCTGTCTCGATTGCCGCGCCAGTGAACTCTGTCATTGTCCCTTAACTAAGCACATCGAGGTTGTTTGGGTGTAAAACGTTGGAGTATACTGGCGCCCTCTAAAGGACTCAGATTGAATGCAATAAAACCAATTATGACTAAAGCACAAAACGTCGACCCAAGTGAAATTAAGAAATTCGAGGACATGGCTTCTCGATGGTGGGATTTAGAAGGCGAGTTTAAGCCGCTTCATCAAATTAACCCACTTCGTTTGAACTATGTACTTGAAAAAGCAAATGGCTTGTTTGGCAAGCGCGCACTTGATGTCGGCTGTGGTGGTGGCATTCTTGCTGAAAGCATGGCAAAAGAAGGCGCTATTGTGACTGGACTTGATATGGGTAAAGAACCATTAGAAGTCGCGCGACTACATGCATTAGAAACAGGTACTCAACTGACCTACATTCAGAGCACAATAGAAGACCACGCTATAGAAAACGCAGGAACTTACGATGTCGTGACTTGTATGGAGATGCTTGAACACGTTCCAGATCCTCTCTCCGTTATCCGCTCTTGTGCTGCGCTAGTCAAACCCGGTGGTCACGTGTTTTTCTCAACTTTGAACCGAAACATTAAGTCGTACTTATTTGCTATTGTCGGTGCTGAGAAGCTTCTTAAGATTGTTCCTGAAGGCACTCATGAGCACGATAAGTTTATCAAGCCAGCCGAAATGATGAAGATGATAGACCAAACTGACCTGACGGAAATGGGCATTACTGGGCTTCATTACAACCTTCTAAATGATAGCTACAAACTCGGTCGTAATGTAGATGTAAACTACATCGTTCATACTAAAAAATACTGAACGCTATTAAGTTAAAAAATGAGTTTTGTGATTGACATTTTTTAAAGAAAATGAATCGGAAGCGGTAGCACAAAGTTGCCGCTTTTTTTGTCTTTTTATGGCTAAAATTCGTGCTCTAGATTCCATTTTGACCAAGCCATTTTTCGTAGATAAAAACGGCCAAAGATCAAGGAAAATATTTTTGCATGCGGTTATTTCTAAACCGATCTCGAAACCGTACTTTTAACCATTCAAGTCTGCCCTTTTCTCATCGGTTAGTGTTCACTTACTGATTTTTTTCATTTTGTCAGTTATCCACAAGTCATCCCCGATCTGTACCTTGATAAATCAGTGTAATAGCACTATCTTGTAACCCGCAAACAAATGAACCCCTATATGTTGTGTTTAAGCGACAATATATAGATAGACTTTGATCACAAAGCCGCCGCAAGCTTTACTCATATTGCACATAAACAAACAAAAATACGGCTTTTATCAGTTTTCTTAGGGAAATAAAGCAGAATGAACCAACAACTTACCGTCACCAAGCGTGATGGCCGTAAAGAAAGTATCGATCTGGATAAAATCCATCGCGTTATCACTTGGGCTGCAGAAGGTCTAGATAATGTTTCGGTTTCTCAAGTAGAACTTCGCGCTCACATCCAGTTTTACGACGGCATCACAACGACAGATATTCACGAGACAATCATCAAGTCTGCGGCAGACCTGATCTCTGAAGAGACTCCGGATTACCAATACCTAGCTGCTCGCCTAGCGGTATTCCATCTGCGTAAAAAAGCGTATGGCCAATACGAGCCACCAACGCTTTATGATCACGTGTCTCGCCTCGTCGATATGGGTAAGTACGATCAACATATTCTAGAAGACTACACAAAAGCAGAACTCGACGAACTTGATGCGTACCTCGACCATAAACGCGACCTAAACTTCTCATACGCGGCAGTTAAGCAGCTAGAGGGTAAGTACTTCGTACAGAACCGTGTTACGGGCCAAATTTACGAAAGTGCTCAGTTCTTATACATCCTTGTAGCAGCGTGCTTATTTGCGAAATATCCAAAAGCGACGCGTCTTGATTACATCAAACGTTTCTACGATGCGACATCGACATTTAAGATTTCTCTACCTACGCCAATTATGTCTGGCGTGCGTACCCCTACTCGCCAGTTCAGCTCATGTGTTCTGATCGAGTGTGGCGATAGTCTTGATTCTATTAACGCAACAGCAAGCTCAATTGTTCGTTACGTATCTCAGCGCGCTGGTATTGGTATCAACGCAGGTCGTATCCGTGCATTAGGCTCAGAGATTCGCGGTGGTGAAGCATTCCACACTGGTTGTATTCCGTTCTACAAGTACTTCCAAACAGCAGTAAAATGTTGTTCACAAGGTGGTGTACGTGGTGGCGCAGCTACTGTGTTCTACCCAATGTGGCACGGTGAAGCACGCTCACTAATGGTACTTAAGAACAACCGTGGTGTTGAAGAAAACCGTGTTCGTCACATGGACTACGGTGTTCAGTTAAACAAACTGATGTACCAACGTTTAGTTGAAGGCGGCAATATTACGCTATTCTCACCATCTGATGTACCTGGTCTGTACGACGCATTCTTCGAAAACCAAGAAGAGTTTGAGCGTCTATACGTGAAGTACGAGAACGATCCTTCAATCAAGAAAGAAACGGTTAAAGCGATTGAAATGTTCACTCTGCTAATGCAAGAGCGTGCATCAACGGGTCGTATCTACATCCAGAACGTGGACCACTGTAATACTCACAGCCCATTTGATTCTGAAGTTGCTCCAGTTCGTCAGTCGAACCTATGTTTAGAAATCGCACTACCAACGAAACCATTAACTAACGTTGAAGATGACTCAGGCGAGATCGCACTGTGTACGCTTTCTGCATTCAACTTAGGTGCTATCAAGTCTCTAGATGATTTCGAAGAGCTATCCGATCTTGTTGTTCGTGCGTTAGATGCACTGCTTGATTACCAAGATTACCCTCTACCAGCGGCATACAAATCGACTATGAACCGTCGTACGCTAGGTGTTGGTGTGATTAACTTTGCTTACTACTTAGCGAAGAATGGCGTGAAATACTCTGACGGTAGCGCGAACGGCCTAACTCACCGTACGTTCGAAGCAATGCAGTACTACCTATTGAAAGCATCTGTAGCACTGGCGAAAGAACAAGGTAAGTGCCCTTCATTCGACGAGACGAACTACGCGAAAGGCTTACTGCCGATTGATACGTATAAGAAAGATATCGACCTAATTTGTGACGAAGCGCTGCACTACGACTGGGACAGCCTACGTAAAGAAATTATGGAGCACGGCCTACGTAACTCAACACTGACTGCGCTAATGCCTTCTGAGACTTCTTCTCAGATTTCAAACGCAACTAACGGTATTGAGCCACCACGTGGTTACGTTTCAGTAAAAGCTTCGAAAGACGGTATCCTGAAGCAAGTTGTACCAGAGTTCACAGAACTTAAAGACAGCTATGAACTGCTTTGGAATATCGGTTCGAACGACGGTTATCTACACCTTGTGGGTATTATGCAGAAGTTTGTTGACCAAGCTATCTCTGCTAATACTAACTACGACCCGTCACGTTACGAGACTGGCAAGGTTCCAATGAAGAAACTACTTCAAGACCTGCTAACAGCGTATAAGTTTGGTGTGAAAACGCTTTACTACCACAACACTCGTGATGGCGCGAAAGATGAACAGAAAGACGCTGTTCAACCACAAGATGACGATTGTGCTGGCGGCGGTTGTAAGATTTAATCTTCCCGTACCTAGCGAACCCGTAAAGACAGACTATCGATAACCTCCCCCTTACGGGGAGGTTTAAAAGGAATTGAGGCATTATGGCTTACAGTACTTTTAACCAAAAAAAGAATGACCAATTGAAGGAACCAATGTTCCTAGGTCAATCAGTAAACGTTGCACGTTACGACCAACAAAAGTTTGAGATTTTCGAAAAACTTATCGAGAAACAACTTTCTTTCTTCTGGCGTCCAGAAGAAGTAGACGTATCTAGCGACCGTATCGATTACAACAAACTGCCAGATCACGAGAAGCACATCTTCATCTCTAACTTGAAGTACCAAACGCTTCTTGACTCTATCCAAGGCCGCAGCCCTAACGTGGCACTGCTGCCGCTTGTGTCTCTGCCAGAACTAGAGACTTGGATTGAGACTTGGTCTTTCTCTGAAACGATTCACTCTCGTTCTTACACACACATTATTCGTAACATCGTGAACGACCCTGCTGTAGTGTTTGATGATATCGTTGAGAACGAGCACATTCTGAAGCGTGCAAAAGACATCGCGCACTACTACGACGATTTGATTCAAGCGACGAATGATTACCATCGCTACGGTGAAGGTGAGCATGTCCTTAACGGTGAAACGGTTAAGGTTAGTCTGTACGATCTTAAGAAGAAGCTGTACATCTGTCTGATGTCTGTTAACGCATTAGAAGCCATTCGTTTTTACGTAAGTTTCGCATGTTCTTTCGCTTTCGCAGAACGCGAACTAATGGAAGGTAACGCGAAAATCATCAAGCTGATCGCTCGTGACGAAGCACTTCACTTAAACGGCACGCAGCACATGATCAACCTGCTACGTAACGGTCAAGATGACTTCACTTTCATGCAAATCGCAGAAGAGGCAAAACAGGACTGTTTTGACCTATTCAAAGAAGCGGCTGAGCAAGAAAAAGAGTGGGCAGAGTATCTATTCAAAGATGGCTCTATGATCGGTCTAAACAAAGACATCCTAAGCCAATACGTTGAATACATCACAAATATTCGTATGCAAGCGGTAGGTCTACCAGCAGCGTATCCAGAAGCAACAACCAACCCAATTCCATGGATTAACGCTTGGTTGTCTTCAGATAACGTTCAAGTTGCGCCTCAAGAAGCAGAAATCTCTTCTTACCTTGTGGGTCAAATTGACAATGAAGTTCGCGCAGATGACTTCGAAGGATTCGAGCTGTAATGGCAACACTCAAAATCAACAAACTGATCAGCATTGAATCCAACCCTTCCAATACGATTTTGGAAACAATGGAGCAAGCTGGCCTATTACCAGAATACAACTGCCGTGATGGGCACTGCGGCGCCTGTCGCTGCAAATTGGAGTCTGGTGAAGTGGAGTATGTTGGTTTTGCCATGGCTTACACACAAAGTGATGAAATATTACCTTGTATCTGTAAAGCAAAATCAGATTTGTCACTTAGCGGCGTTAACTACGCGATGAAAGAAAAGCAGCGCGCATAACGTTGACTCGACGGTATAAAATGCAAAAGCCAAGGCAATCACCTTGGCTTTTTTGTCTCTGTGTTTTGTCTCTCAGACTACTGTATAGAGCTTTGGTTATAAAGCACTGCTCGGGAGGTGCATCTCTTTAACTTTCTCTAAAAATGCATAATGCGCAAACATCGGTTTACGTTCTAGGTAGCGACGCAACAAGTCTAGAGCTGCCGTGCTGATCACTTTAACTTGATCACTGCGCTGATACTTTTTCGAGAGTTTATATAACGCTCCCCACTCGCCTGACGGTGTCGATAAAGCGACGGAAAAAAAACCCTCTTCAATATGGCCAGTAACGAGTGATAAATCCGTCCCACACTTCTCTCGCGTAGCACCAGCCAGAGCAAACGTTTCTGCTAATGGATCTCCGCTGTTGGCCATCGCTTGAGTCAGGCTCGGTAGTATCCAACCATGCCCTAGTTGCTTTTCAGCGTTTTCATCACCGTTTAGCCAGTACGTTAAGTATCCTCCGCTACTTTTTTCGGAGGTCGACACTGTTAGTCCTTTATCGACCAACAACTGGCCGACATTTTCAACCATAGGTAAATCAATACTAACGGTATTACTCTCAAGGTGTTTATTAATTATCTGTACGAGTTTCAAACGCTGTTCAAGCTGATCTGAAGGACCAAAAAGTTTCACTTCAATAAAAGGCAAGTAAGAGCGATACCCTAGCTCATAGCCTTGAGGAAGTTTTAGCTGATCTAGCTTATCTGAAATACCGGATTCAGATAGACCAAACGTGTAGATTCGACTACAACATGAACCTTGAACATCGGGAAACACTCTTCTCAGATCGGGAAGAATTTGCGTCTCTGCCATGAGCTTAAATTCACTTGGTACACCCGGTGTGAAATAAAAAATGGCATCATTAATCAGCATTTTGAAACCGCAAGCAGTGCCTATCGGGTTGTCCAATATCCCTGCCGTTTCTGGCAGCATTGCTTGCTTTAAATTACTGTCCGGCATAGGGATGCCACGTCGAGCATACAAACTTTCTAGATGCTGCAACCACTCTTTGAATAGCACCAGTTTACAATCGGCGGCTCTCGCGGCGGCGGCAGCACTCATGTCATCCGTTGTAGGGCCTAAACCACCATTAACAATAACCACATCGTTGTTAAAGCTGAGCATTAAAAACTCTTCAACCAAACTCGATAGGCTATCACCAACCGTTGAGCGCTTTGTTAAGCCAAATCCATGTTGATAAAACAGGCTAGACAACCATGCCGCATTAGTATCAACAATATCACCGTGGAGGACTTCCTCACCAGTACTAAGCATTGCTATTTTCACAACTGACTCCTGAACGTAAGCACAATCCTATTTTCGTTATAGCGCTTATTTTTCTTTTTATTTGGACAAATCTCGCCGAGGTTTGTTGGGACTAAATAAGGGTCAAGTGTTTAAATGATTGATGTTTTGAGGGATAATTACGAGCCCGAACATACACCATTAACTCGGAGACCTTTGTGTCAAAATCATCCATGCTCAAGACGACTCTAACAGGCCTTTGCTTGGCTTCGTCAGCGCTTGCACACGCAAGTCGCTATGACCTAAACCGTCATACAGAGTTTTCTTACACACCTGATTGCTTGTCAGGTTACTGCGAAACGACGACTCTGTACACCTTCGAGGCTCAAAATCGCGGTGTTATGTATGAACAGAATAATGATGATTCGCTAAACCTTGACGCAGGGCTTCAGCCTAAACATCTCATCATCCCTCAAGATAAAGACTGGGATTACCTGATGGGTCAAACCTACACCATTCTAGGTCTCAGTATCGCGACCGTAGGCATGATGACTTTTCTTCCAGAAAGTATCACCAAATGGGACGAAGAAGACCGAGACATGAGTAAGTTGGGGCAAAAGTGGAAAGATAATGTCTCTGACGGCCCCGTTTGGGATCGCGATGAACATGTCCTCAACTACATCATGCACCCATATTTTGGCGGCGTTTACTACACGGCAGCACGTCACGCTGGCTATAATGAATTTCAGTCGTTTTTGTACTCCGCAACTATGTCGACGTTCTTTTGGGAGTATGGCGTGGAGGCGTTCGCAGAAGTACCATCTTGGCAGGATATTTTTATCACACCATTCTTTGGTGCTGTTGTTGGTGAAATGATGTTAACGGCTGAGCAAGACATTATTGCCAACGGCGGCGAAGTTATGGGCTCTGAAACCGCAGGTGATGTTTCGCTCTTCTTCTTAAACCCTGTTGGACATATTCATTATTGGGTAACTGATGCATGGGGCGGTAGTGCAGAACTACAATTCAATTCATCACCTTGGTTTGGAAACCAAGATGTTGCAAAATTCGCCATGGACGCAGGCGCAAACTATGACAGTCAATTTTATGGTGTCGAGTTAAAAGTAACGTTCTAATCCTAAGTTGATACTCGGTAAAAAGCAGCCTTACGATGGCTGCTTTTTTGTGCTCTGAACATTATTTTAATTATTTCCATCACGAATTAGTGTTAAAAATTGACTTTCATCAAACATTACCTGCCCTTAGCACCTACACTAAATAAAAGGATTTATTCCAATAACTTAAGTAGCACGTTTATTCGTACTGCGTCCAAACCTTGATTCCAGGAGGGGACATTATGAACACCGTATTTATTGTTAATTTTGTCGGACAAGCGTCACCCGCCACGATTAAAGAGCTCGCTGCAATCACACACGAAAACGGCGGGAAATGGCTGATCAGCAAAGTAAACTTTATCGAAGACCAAGTTGCAGGTGTCATCAAAGTAGAGCTTCCAAGAGAAAATGCCGACATCGTTAAACAGGCGTTCTCTTCTTGTCAGACTCTTGTTGTTAGGTTCGTCGACTCTGAACCTCATTCATATCGTGAAGAGACTATCTTCCAACTTCGTTTAGATGCCAACGATAGAGCGGGTATTGTGAATGAAATTACTCACGTTCTCGATAATCAAGGTATCTCAATTTTAGATATGGATTGTCAGCGTGTATTCATTGCTGGAGGCGGAGGGGTAAGCTCTAGCTTATTCAGCGCTAAAATGGCGATAAAACTACCTAGCGAGCTAGAAATTGAAGACATAGCCAATGAGTTAGAATCTCTGAGTGAAGACACTCGTGTAATTGTAGAAAGCTAACTGCATACCTTTAACGCTTCCCCAATAAAAAGAGCAGCAATTCAGCTGCTCTTTGTCGTTCTAATACTCAATACGTTTTATTTCACTGACCACTGAGACAGTGAACGTTTGAAATCAGAGTAGTCAAATTCATTCAGTTTTTGAATGTCACCATTCGAGCGTTCACAGTAGACCGACGGCATACGTAGACCGTTAAACCAGTTTAGTTTCACCATGGTGTAACCGGCACTATCTAGAATATGCAGACGCTGTCCTATCTCTAGAGGCTGTTCGAAGTTCGCCACGCAGAACTGGTCACCAGCCAAACAAGAGCACGAGCCGATCACATACTCATGTTCACCATTTTCAGATGCTTCAAGGATTGACGCTGGCTCATTGTAGATCAACGTATCTAAGCGGTGAGCTTCTGTGGCCGAATCGACAATCGCCGTCTTCTTTACGTTCTCTACAATATCAACCACTGTTACAACGAGATCAGTGGTCTTAGTAATTATCGCTTCACCCGGCTCTAAATACATTTGTACGCCGTGTTTCTCTGAGAACGCTTTAAGTGCTAACCCCAACTTCTCGATATCGTACCCCGGCCATGTGAAGAACACGCCGCCGCCCATGCTCACCCAGTCCAGCTTATCTAGGTACTCGCCAAACTGATCTGAAATAGCATCGAGTAAGCCGATAAACGCATCTACGTCTTTGTTCTCACAGTTCATGTGGAACATTACGCCATCAATACCATCAAAAATTTCCGGTTTGATGTGATCAGCCTGAACCCCAAGACGAGAGAATTGACGCGCTGGGTTTGCTAAGTCTTGCCCTGCATAGCTCACACCTGGGTTTAGGCGCAAGCCAATCGATGCTTTACCTTCGACAATATGACGATAAGCCGCTAGCTGTGACTGAGAGTTAAAGATCATCTTGTCACAGATGTCCGCCACATCGCGAACGTCATCTTCGCTGTAACCCACACTGTATGCGTGTGTCTCACCACCGAACGTTTCGTAGCCAAGCTTCACTTCAAACGGGCCAGAACTTGTTGTTCCGTCTAGGTAAGGCTTGATGATGTCGAATACACCCCATGTTGAGAAGCACTTCAGTGCTAATACAAGCTTCACACCAGAGATGTCTTTTAGCTGTTTTGCTTTCTCTAGATTCTCAATCAGCTTGTCTTCATTGATCATGAAGTATGGCGTTTTTAGTTCGTTTTGTTGCATTTTGATACCTTACGTCCCTTCGCCTTAGCAAAGACACTATAAAATCGAACAAAGCCGACGCAAGTGCATCGGCTTAAACGTACAAATAAGAGTCGCTAAATTCTTACTTCAATTTATGGATAACAGGTTGTCCTGGCTCCAGTTCTTGAACATGCCAATCTAGACCAATAGATGGCATGGTTTCTAGGAATGGGTCAGGATCTAGCTGCTCCATGTTGAACACGCCTTTGTCTGCCCATTTGCCACGGAAGAACTGCAAAGCAGCAGTGATCGCAGGTACGCCAGTGGTGTATGAGATAGCTTGGTGTTCAACATCTTCGTATGCGACTTCGTGATCAGCGTTGTTGTAAATAAATACACTGCGCTCTTTACCATCTTTTTTACCTTGAACCCAAGTACCGATACACGTTAGGCCAGTGTAGCCTGGTGCGAGAGATGTTGGATCTGGTAGTAGTGCTTTTAGCACGTGCAAAGGTTGAACAACCGTACCGTCGTGAAGCGTTAGTGGATCTGGGCTGAGTAGACCGATGTCGCGCATCACATTGAAGTAGTTTAGGTAACGGTCACCAAAGCCCATCCAGAATTCGATGCGTTTCGCCGGGATGAACTCTTGCATAGATCGAACTTCGTCGTGCGCCATTGAGTACACTTTGTGTGAGCCACAATTCGGGAATTCGAACTCAAGCATACGTGAGTGACAAGGTACTTGTTTCCACTCGCCGTTTTCCCAGTAGAACGAATCGCCTTGAATCTCAAGCATGTTCGTTTCTGGATCAAAGTTAGTTGCGAACTTCTTACCGTGGTCGCCTGCGTTTACATCCATTACGTCGATAGTATCGATTTCATCGAACAGATGCTTCACTGCGTATGCGGCAAACACCGATACTACGCCCGGATCGAAACCAGCACCAAGAATACCTGTAATGCCCGCTTCTTCAAACTTCTCACGGTAGCCCCACTGCCAATCGTAAGCTTGAGGTACTTGTTGGCCTTCAGAGCACAAGTCAACCGCAACAGATGTATCAAGGTATGACACTTTAGCTTGGTAACATGCTTCCATAATAGACATGTTCACCCAAGGAGGACCTGCGTTGATCACTAAGTCAGGTTGTACTTCTTTAATTAAAGCAACTAAAGAATCTACGTCGTCCGCGTTTACCGCTCGCGCTTCTAATTTCTTAGTTGAATCTTTCAGATTGTTTTTCTTCTGAATCGATTCGATGATTTTCTCACACTTACCTACGGTACGTGATGCGATTGTGATATCACCCAGAACGTCGTTGTTTTGTGCTGCTTTATGTGCAACTACCCAGCCAACGCCGCCTGCACCAATCTGTAGAATTGCCATAGTTTTCCGTTACCTTTGTTAAACTAGCTCTGCCGCTAGCGTATTGATTTTTGAGAGCAAAGATTCAAAGTCCGCCGTCGTCAGACACGGGTTCAAAATCGTAAATTTCAATGCAGTTTTATCGTCGACAATGGTTTCACCCAATACCGCGATACCGCGTGTTAACGCTTCTAAGCGCAACGTTTTGTTCAGTTCATCAAGATCCGCTGATTCATGTGTCGCTCGGAACAGAACCGTAGATAGTGATGGTTCAGCCAACAACTCAAAGTGTTTGTTATCTCGAATCATGTCCGCCACTTCAAGCGTCTGTTCAAGCAAATGATCATACATATCGCCTAGTGCTTTTGGCCCTACGCTTTGCATCGTCATAAACACTTTGAGCGCATCAAAACGCTTAGTTGTCGCAATAGACTTATCCACCAAGTTCGGTAGTTCGTCGTGTTCGCGGTTCAAGTAGTCTGCATGGTGAAGCAGGAATTTAAAGTTAGACTTGTCGTTTACCAATAGCGCACCACAACTGATGGTTTGGTAAAACAGCTTATGGAAGTCTACGCTGATGGAATGTGCACGCTCACAACCTTTCAGACGTGTTTTTTGGCTACTTAGAATCAGAGCTCCACCGTATGCACCGTCGACGTGCATCCACATGTCATGTTTCGCTGCCATATCGGCGATAAAGTCTAAGTCATCAATAGCACCGTGATCCGTTGTACCCGCTGTGCCAACAATGGCAAATGGGATTAAACCTTCTGCTTTGGCCTGATTGAGAACTTCGTCTAACTTAGTGACATCCATCGTTCCATCGGCATTAGCATCGACGGTCATGACCGCTTTTTCACCCAATCCCATCCAAGACGCTGATTTTTGAACCGTGAAGTGGGATTTTTTCGAACATACAATACGTAGCTTGTCTGCGTATTCAGGAAGGCCAAGCTTTTGAATTGAGTGTGCACTGAGTTTGTCAGCAATCCAATCTCGCGCAAGCATCAAACCCATTTGGTTACTTTGCGTGCCGCCGCTCGTGAAGATACCGTCCGCTTTTTCACCTAACTCATATTTATCGCATAGCCAGTTCACAACTTTCTGTTCAACATAAGTCGCTGATGAAGCTTGATCCCATGAGTCCATCGACTGGTTCAAAGCCGCAATCATTGCCTCTGCCGCAATCGCTGGCATCAACGGTGGAGTATGCAGGTGAGCAATACAATCTGGATGTTGAGTAAAAATTGCGTTTTTCGCGACCAGATCAGCAGCATCGTCGATAACGGATTTAAGAGGCGCATTTCCATTATCAAGATCAACGTCGTGAATCGCTGCTTCCAATGCTTTTGGATCCATACCTGAATACGGTGCAGTCACTTGTTCAAACACTGACTTCATTGCCGTAGTAGTGTGATTCATCACCGAAGCAAATTCATTGCTGCCCATCTCTCCAGTGTGGATGAAATGCTTCTTCCATTCATCTTGTGGCTGAGTTTCGATGTGACTACCGCCAGCGGCTAAAATCGCGTCTTCAAATACACGTAAAGCAAAGTCGATTTGTTCAAACGAGATGATAAGAGGAGGAAGGAAACGAATTACTGCGCCTTCGCGTCCACCTTTCTCAACGATCAAGCCACGCTCGAGTGCTGCGCGTTGAATAGACAGTGTGAGTTCACTATCCGCTTGAGGTTCACCAAATTTATTGAGTTCACCGTTTGGAGTTTTAATCTCCACGCCTAGCATCAAACCTTTGCCACGAACCTCTGCGATACAGTTCACACGCTTTTGAATACTTTCAAGGCCGTAGCGCAGGTACTGACCCGCAACATTGGCATGCTCAACAAGGTTATCACGCTGGATAATTTCTAATGCTTTCGCACCAGAGACCATAGCTAGCTGGTTACCACGAAATGTACCTGTGTGCTCGCCCGGCTTCCATGTATCATGTTGCTTGTTGATAACCAATAGCGACATTGGTAAACCACCACCAATTGCTTTTGATAAACACAGAATATCTGGAACAATGCCCGACTCTTCGAACGCGAAATTGTAGCCAGTTTTACCAACACCACACTGGATCTCATCGAAGATCAGTAAGATACCGTGTTCATCACAAATACGACGTAACTCTCGTAGCCAGAATGCTGGCGCAGGAACAACACCACCCTCACCTTGCACTGGCTCCACGATAATCGCGGCAGGCTTCATAATGCCTGACTCATCATCGTTTAAAAGACGATCGATATAACGAATACTTGCTTTCGCACCTTCATCACCGCCAAGCCCAAAAGGACAACGCAGGTTGTATGGGAAAGGCATAAAGTGCACATCCGACATCAAACCAGTTCGACGAGCTTTCGTGCCTAAGTTACCCATCATCCCCATCGTACCATTAGTCATACCATGGTATGCGCCACGGAAGGCAAACATAGTGTTGCGACCGGTAGTCTGTTTCGCGAGCTTGATAGCAGCTTCAACCGCATCAGCTCCAGACGGGCCACAAAATTGGATAACGCTGTTCTCGCTTAACTCTTGAGGAAGAAAAGACTTAACGGATTGAATAAACGTCGTTTTTGCTGATGTTGCAATATCTAGCGTCTGATATGGCAGTCCTGAATCTAATTGTTCTTTCAGCGCTTGGTTTATTTCAGGATGGTTATACCCCAAAGCTAGAGTGCCAGCCCCCGCAAGGCAGTCTAGAAAGATCTGTCCACGCGTATCTTCAACCAAGCACCCAAAGGCTTGTTTAATTGCGATCGGCAAACGACGTGGATAAGAACGTACTTCAGATTCATGCTCAGCCTGATCAATCAATACTTGATCTGGCGTTAAGTCATACGTTCCCTCAACGATAGGAACCTGGGACGAAAAAATGTTTGCGATATTGCTATCGACTTCAAAGGCAGTGCTCATACTACATAATCCCTTGAATTATAATAATTCTGTATCCTGTATTAAAATCATTAGAATGAAATTACAGGAGGTGTGAATACCCCTCCGCATTTGTCAGTGCATAAATGACAAATACAGATCATCCGCCACGATACTCGCGACTTTATATGTAAAAGGGATTAATCAAGGTTCTGTAATGCACCCGTTTTGTAAAACAGGACATTTCGGCAGTATGAAGCTGATTAGTGTGTGTTTATTCAAAGGTTTCAATGTTGGGTTTCCCATTAATATGCCGCGTTTACAGCATTAGTATCCCGTCTATCGACAAAAGGCTTTGCCGATACCTACCCTACGCAGTGTCACAATCAGCTTGAATGGTCACTACGCGTATCCCCCAGAGATCAAACGTTGTTAATTACGCTCCGAGATTGCGCGCGAATTTATCACAAAATAAAATCTTCTGGCAACGATTTTTCATATTAGTAACAGTGATGTAAATCACAACAAAACATACCCCATTGCAACTCACATGTTCATATTCATGAGCTATGCTTTTCTGCTTCTCTCAAACAGCTGTTATTTAAACAAATATTCTTGAGATATCATCACCTCATCCAACAGAGGTTTAAGGTTGTGCTGCTTAATCGTAAAACATTCCTTTCTATATCCGGAACATTTAAAAAGATAGCATTCTCGTCACAGCTTTGCCTGGAGCAAGAGTGGTTATTCTCCACAAGTGATGGTTTAAACATAGACTAGTAGGAATGGCTAAGATGCATTGCAATGGCAGAATGAACAATCACTTGAGTCAATGAGACAAAGGGTTCGTTACTTAACGAAGTCTGTGACAGAAAAGAAGTTTGAGATTTTCAAAAAATACGAAAAAGGCCTAACATTTTCATGTTAGGCCTTAAATCTGGAGCGACACACGAGGTTCGAACTCGTGACCTCAACCTTGGCAAGGTTGCGCTCTACCAACTGAGCTAGTGTCGC
>NZ_JAWPON010000698.1:0-558 GCF_033344315.1 Vibrio sp. 2132-1
CCGTTCGTGAAATGCCTGATATTGAGAGCCCAGTCGTTTCTATCAGCACGCGTTATGAAGGCGCGTCGGCGACCATTATTGAAAGCCAAATCACCTCCGTATTGGAAGATCAGCTTTCTGGGATCAGTGGCATTGATGAAATCAGTTCTACCACTCGTAACAGCATGTCACGCATCACGATCACCTTAGAGATAGGTTACGATCTGAATACTGGGGTGAGTGATGTGCGTGACGCCGTTGCTCGTGCTCAGCGCTCGTTACCTGATGAAGCAGATGACCCAATTGTTTACAAGAACAATGGTTCGGGTGAAGCGTCCCTTTACATCAATCTAAGCTCTTCTGAAATGGACCGCACACAGCTGACGGATTATGCCGAGCGTGTTCTGATGGATCGTTTCAGTTTGATCACGGGTGTGAGTTCTATCGATCTCTCTGGTGGTTTGTACAAAGTCATGTACGTGAAACTCAAACCAGAGCTTATGGCTGGTCGTGCGGTCACGGCATCGGATATTACATCAGCTTTACGAAGTGAGAACCTAGAAAGCCCGGGTGGTGAAG
>NZ_JAWPON010000699.1:0-557 GCF_033344315.1 Vibrio sp. 2132-1
GAAAGTGCGTTTAACGCACTTTCAATGTCGCAAGACCAATCAGAACAAGAACCATAGAAATTATCCAGAAACGCACGATTACACGAGGTTCTGGCCAACCTTTTAATTCGTAGTGATGATGAATTGGTGCCATGCGGAAAATGCGTTGACCGCGCAGCTTGTATGAACCGACTTGGAGGATTACAGACAGTGTTTCCATTACAAATACACCGCCCATGATAACCAGCACCAATTCTTGACGAACCAAAACAGCGATAGTGCCTAGTGCACCACCTAGCGCAAGAGAGCCTACGTCACCCATAAATACTTGTGCTGGATAGGTGTTGAACCATAAGAATCCAAGACCCGCGCCCACAATCGCCGTACATACCACAACAAGCTCAGAGGCGTGCGGTAGATATGGGATGTGCAGATATTCAGAAAAGTTAACGTTACCAGTAGCCCAAGCGATAACGGCAAAGCCTGCAGCAACCAGTACCGTCGGCATGATAGCCAAACCATCTAAACCATCAGTGAGGTTTACCGCATTACTGGTGCCAACAATCACGAAGTAAGTC
>NZ_JAWPON010000700.1:0-557 GCF_033344315.1 Vibrio sp. 2132-1
GTTCCTACGATCAAATACACAGCTTCCATATCCTGCTCCGTACGACCGTATGCCAACATAATAGGTCCAATTGGCGAGTCCACACCAAAGAAAATTGATGCAGCGTTATACAATGGTGCTTCATTCAATTTCAGATCGTTGTCTGACCATGTACCGCCATGTTCTAGCGACGCGCCTACATAAACTGGCGCTTCAAACAATCCAAAATCATTGTCGAACCATTTGTAGCGATATACCAAACTGCTGAAGAATAAGTTTTGCCCTATCAAGCTGTTTCTCGGTATGCCTGACAAATGCAAAAAGCCCCCTAACTCACGAGGGTCCAGCGTTATCGACGAGTTTTTACTTTGCACAAAGCTATATTCTGCTTGTCCGACTAAAGTATGACGCTGATAGCTCATTGCCCCCTTAAATCGAGCGTCAATTTCATACACTGTATCTTCCACAATATCTTTAGGCTTGGACTGACCTATCTCTTCAGGGCTGGTATCGTGAGAAACCAAATATTCTTGGTCGACCAACAAACCCGCCGGAGGACCAGCAACACCTTCGCGGTT
>NZ_JAWPON010000701.1:0-557 GCF_033344315.1 Vibrio sp. 2132-1
TCACTAAAACAGGCTTTGAGATCCCAGTAAGCCGTCGTTACCTCAAAGTACTCAAAGAGATGCTAGGTATCAGCCACTAAGTGCCGAATATGAGCGAAACATACGATCAAAAAAGGCGACCTTGAGGTCGCCTTTTGAATATTCGATAAATGGATATCAGTCCACTTGCTTGATTTGCAGCTCTTTTGGTACTTCGAAGAACATGTTTTCTTCTCGACCTAAGACTTCATCGACTGAGCGAGCACCCACTAGCTCTTTGATACGCTCAAGAATCTGATTCACCAACTCTTCTGGCGCAGAAGCCCCCGCTGTCACACCTACTTTTGTTTTGCCTTCAAACCACTCTGGCTTGATATCTTCAGGACAATCAGTCAAGTAACCAGGCGTGCCAAGTTTCTCAGCCAACTCTTTAAGACGAGTAGAGTTTGAAGAATTCTTAGAACCCACAACCACCATTACATCCACATCACCAGCCAGCTCTCGCACGGCATCTTGGCGGTTTTGTGTTGCGTAACAAATATCGTCTTTACGTGGGCCTTGGATGTCAGGAAATACGC
>NZ_JAWPON010000702.1:0-557 GCF_033344315.1 Vibrio sp. 2132-1
GCGAGCGCGAAGACCCTCGCGACGCCTTCGTTTCTAATACCTATAGCAGCATTGATGAACTCCCTCAAGGTGCGGTCGTCGGTACTTGCAGTTTGCGTCGCCAATGCCAACTGAAAGAATACCGCCCAGACATCATTATCAAAGAACTACGTGGCAACGTGGGGACTCGACTTGGCAAACTGGATGCGGGAGAGTACGACGCTATCATTCTTGCTGCCGCAGGTCTAAAACGCTTGAAATTGGAAGACCGAATTCGCAGCTTTATCGAACCAGAACAATCACTGCCAGCGGTTGGCCAAGGCGCAGTCGGTATTGAATGCCGCGTAGACGACGAACGCTTACTCAAACTTCTGGAGCCACTCAACCATAAAGACACCGCCGATCGCGTGTTGTGCGAACGTGCCATGAACCTAACTCTTGAAGGTGGCTGTCAGGTGCCAATCGGTAGCTACGCGCTACTTGAAGGTGATGAAATTTGGCTTCGCGCGCTCGTCGGTGAACCAGATGGCAGCGAAATTGTGCGTGGCGAAGTGCGTGGTCACCGTAAAGATGGAGAA
>NZ_JAWPON010000703.1:0-557 GCF_033344315.1 Vibrio sp. 2132-1
AGGCCATTTTCAATCAGCACTTGTGCCAGTTTCACTGCCTTGCCTGCGTCTTTGATCGCGATAACAGGGACTACTTTAATTTCTGAAAGTTGTTGGTTCAGATCTTTCATTTCATCGTTCCTTAAATAGTTGGCATCGCTTGGCTTGGAATGATCGCGCCGCGATGTTGAATAACCGTGCCAGCCACTTTGTGACCAGCAAGCGCAGACTCCGCAACGTCTCCGCCTAAAATTCGTTTTGCAAGATAACCCGCACTAAAAGAATCACCCGCCGCCGTGGTATCCACCACAGCATCAACCTTCAAGGCCGCAACGGTGTGTTGTTGATCTTGTGTTACAACAAAACAGTCGTCCGCGCCACGTTTCACGATGATCTCTTTCACGCCAAAGTTTTTCGTACGGCTGATCGCTTCATCTTCGTGCTTATCTCCCCACAGCATGACCTCGTCATCGAAGGTCAAAAATGCCATATCGGTGACGCTGAGGATCTTTGAGTAAAAATCACGAGCTTGCTCGATGTTAGGCCAAAGCTTAGGGCGGAAGTTGTTATCGAATGCG
>NZ_JAWPON010000704.1:0-556 GCF_033344315.1 Vibrio sp. 2132-1
GGGCTTATTACGAACTTGGCTGGGGCGGCTGGTGGTTCTGGGATCCAGTAGAAAATGCATCCTTTATGCCTTGGCTAGCAGGTACTGCACTTATGCACTCGCTAGCAGTGACGGAAAAACGCGGTACATTTAAAGCTTGGACAGTATTGCTAGCGATCTCTGCATTCTCGTTGAGTTTGTTAGGTACTTTCTTAGTTCGTTCGGGCATTTTGGTGTCGGTACACGCGTTTGCGTCCGATCCTTCTCGCGGTATGTTTATCCTTGGTTTCCTTGTCTTCGTTATCGGTGGCTCTTTACTGCTATTCGCGGTGAAAGGTGCGGCGGTACGTGTTCGTGGTAACTTTGATTTAGTGTCGCGCGAAAACGCACTTCTGGCCAATAACGTCTTGCTGATTGCTGCACTTGTAGTTGTCTTAGTTGGTACGTTGTTGCCATTGGTTCACAAGCAGCTTGGTTTGGGCTCGGTTTCTATCGGTGCCCCATTCTTCGATATGCTATTTGCATGGCTGATGATGCCGTTTGCCTTCTTGCTAGGTATCGGTCCTCTTATCCGTTG
>NZ_JAWPON010000705.1:0-556 GCF_033344315.1 Vibrio sp. 2132-1
TGGGCAACAACCAAATTCCACACATGAATTTGATCCGCAAAACACAATGCCATTCCGGATGGGATTGGGGCATTTGTTTGATGGTATCGGGTATTTACGACCCAATCCAAATCGATGTAGTGACCGACATTTGGTTAAAAAATGTCTCAACCGAGCAACAATGGCAAGCCGATGGCAGTGTGATTTTAGACGCGCTGGTGGAAGTGCAAACCGACAATCAAAGCCATCATGTTGTCGTCGAATTTGATGGCGAAGTTCAATTCATTCAAACCGAAGGAAGTGGTCACTATCACTGCCAGTTCCATGTTCAAAAGCCGCAACTCTGGTGGCCCGCAGGTTACGGCGATGCGCATCTGTACACCATTTCTGTTGGTTGTGGTGAGCAAACGCTGTCGCGCAAGATTGGACTTCGTCAGTTGAGCTTAAATAGTCAGGCAGATGAACATGGCTCTGCGATGGAATTTATCGTCAATGGCACGCCTATTAATGCCAAAGGTGCGAACTGGATTCCTGTCGATGCGATGCCGGGGCGAGAATGTGAACACCGTTATCGAGA
>NZ_JAWPON010000706.1:0-555 GCF_033344315.1 Vibrio sp. 2132-1
TTCATCGCACGTACAAGCGTTTATTAAACTCAGACGCGGGTTTTGCACACCTGATAACAAAAAACCCTATGCATAGTGATTGGCTTGTTACGGTCTTTCATGATCATGAGTATTCGCTTGCGGAGCTGCATGATGGATGTGGAGATCTAGACAAGAGAAGCTATGACAATCCCGTAGAACTTGCGGATTATGAACGCAACGTTAGTTTATTCAGAGCCTTGCGTTATCACGCTTATGCTGTTGTTCATCACTTCGATTCACACAAGACATTTCACGCGCATTTGGAGTGTAAGATCGATGAACTTAACGCACAGTTCAGTGAGCCTTTAAGCTTTAACGAAATCATGTGTATTGCGAAAAGCGTTTCGAAGTGGACGTGGCGAAATCGCAGCAAGATTAGAGCTAGAGAGCGAAAAATGCAGCTTGATTCTAGCCAACCACTTGAAACTAGGCAGTCTATGGGGGCGCATTATACGAATACAAAACGGACGGAAAGTGTTTTATCCAAAGCTAAAGCTGCATACCAAGCATTGATTTTGGATAACAAAAAACCCA
>NZ_JAWPON010000707.1:0-555 GCF_033344315.1 Vibrio sp. 2132-1
TAGTCAAAACGAGGTTTGTTCTAAACTATTTAAACACAGCCTTAGCGGCTTGTATGGAATCCAATCCATCGACTCTCGTCCAACCCAGCCTTATTCAGATTTCGATATTCTTTACAGCAAAGCGCATCAAGCCCAATTCGAGCTTGAAACCATTTGTAAAAGTACCGCCCTACTCAACGATGCTCAGCCATATTTCGCTGGCGTAAAATCTAAACATCGCGCCGAAGAAAAAATCGCACATGAACTGGATGGCCAAGTAGAACGCATTACTGACTTAGCTCGTGCGACTATTGTGGCGGAAGATGTGGCAAGTTTGGTCTCTATTTACGAAACGCTAGAGCGCGAAACAACTATCGTTAAAGTCAAAAACCGCTTTAAGAAACCTGGCCCTTCTGGCTACCGTGATCTGAACTTGTTAGTCCGTTTGCCAAAAACGAATTTGATTGCAGAAGTACAGCTGCACTTAAAAGCGATTGCGGATGTAAAAAATGGTCCTGAACACGACCTGTATGAGCAAATTCAAAAGCTTGAACGTAAAGCATCAATGGAAAAGCG
>NZ_JAWPON010000070.1:0-1271 GCF_033344315.1 Vibrio sp. 2132-1
CCCGCTTGAGGGCACGGAACAGGCCGGGGGCCAGACAGTGCGCCGGGTCGTGCCGGACGTGGCTGAGGCTGTGTTTGTTCTTAGGCTTTGCCACGAGGCACCCCCTTGCTCTTGTGCTGCTTTTCCAGCACGGCGGGCTTGAGTACCCCGCCGTCATGCCGCCTGAACCACCGATCAGCGAACGGTGCGCCATAGTTGGCCTTGCTCACACCGAAGCGGACGAAGAACCGGCGCTGGTCGTCGTCCACACCCCATTCCTCGGCCTCGGCGCTGGTCATGCTCGACAGGTAGGACTGCCAGCGGATGTTATCGACCAGTACCGAGCTGCCCCGGCTGGCCTGCTGCTGGTCGCCTGCGCCCATCATGGCCGCGCCCTTGCTGGCATGGTGCAGGAACACGATAGAGCACCCGGTATCGGCGGCGATGGCCTCCATGCGGCCAATCACTTGCGCCATGGGGCCGCTGGCGTTCTCTTCCTCGATGTGGAACCGGCGCAAGGTATCCAGCACCATCAAGCGGCGTCCCTCAGCGGCTCGCTTGAGGCCGTCGAACCACTCCGGGGCCATGATGTTGGGTAGGCTGCCGATCAGCGGCTGGATTAGCAGACCGTCAGCCACGGCTTGCCGTTGCTCGTCGGTCAGGCGTTCCCCCAATGCGTGCAGGCGGTGATGTATGGCGGTGGGCGGGTCTTCGGCGGGCAGGTAGATCACCGGGCCGGTGCGCAACTCGCCCACGTCCAGCAGGTCGGGGCCGCCTGCGATCTGTGCGGCCAGTTGCAGGGCCAGCATGGACTTGCCGGCCCCACCGGGGGACACCAGCGCCCCCACGGTGCCGGCCACCATGTTGGGCAAAACGTAGTCCAGCGGTGGCGGCGCTGCTGCGAACGCCTCCAGAATATTGATAGGCTTATGGGTAGCCATTGATTGCCGCCTTTGCAGGCAGTTGGTGGTTAGGCGCTGGCGGGGTCACTACCCCCGCCCTGCGCCGCTCTGAGTTCTTCCAGGCACTCGCGCAGCGCCTCGTATTCGTCGTCGGTCAGCCAGAACTTGCGCTGACGCATCCCTTTGGCCTTCATGCGCTCGGCATATCGCGCTTGGCGTACAGCGTCAGGGCTGGCCAGCAGGTCGCCGGTCTGCTTGTCCTTTTGGTCTTTCATATCAGTCACCGAGAAACTTGCCGGGGCCGAAAGGCTTGTCTTCGCGGAACAAGGACAGGGTGCAGCCGCCAAGGTTAAGGCTGGACATATCAGCGACTGCAAAGCGGACAGCCTC
>NZ_JAWPON010000708.1:0-555 GCF_033344315.1 Vibrio sp. 2132-1
GTATTTGCAGGCGCGAGTATCGCTTGGGAAGTTGATCTGTTTGGGCGCATTGACCGCCAAGCGAACGCGGCGCAAATTCGTCTCGAACAAGCTCAAATTTATCAAAACGGCTTGAACACGGTGATCACGGCGGATTTGATTCACAACTACTTGCAATACCAAGGCGCGAGTGAGCGCCTTGAATTGGCAAAGTCGAACTTAGAAGATCAACGACGCACACTCGACCTCGTCGGAAAAGTCGTGCGTAGCGGCTACGGTTCTGATCTCGATTTAGCCCAAGCAAAGGCCACGCTTGCGGCGATGGAATCGCTCGTTCCGCAGTTAGAGATTGCCCAACAAGCGCACAAACATCGTTTAGCAGTATTGCTTGGTGAGCCGCTAACGCAAGTCGAAATTCGCCTGTCTAAGCAGCATAGTGTACCTGTCATGCAGGACATGGTGCCGGTCGGTTTACCTTCCGATCTGTTGAAACGTCGTACCGATATTCGCTTAGCCGAGCGCGAAATGGCCGCGCTCAATGAAGAGTTAGCAGCAAGCGTTGCTGATCAATATCCG
>NZ_JAWPON010000709.1:0-554 GCF_033344315.1 Vibrio sp. 2132-1
CATCTCGGAGCCTTTGTTTTATCTAAACAGGAAAACAAATGGATTTTTTGGCAATCGCACTCGTTGTATTTTCAGCGGTTTTGCATGCTGGCTGGAATATCTTGGGTAAAAGCCATTCCGGATCAGGCGTGGCATTCACGATGGCTGCAAGCCAGTCTGCTTGTGGAGTGCTTACCCCATATCTGATTTGGTATTTAACCACGCTCGGTTGGACTTCGTTGCCAGTTGAGTTTTGGGGAATGCTGGCTTTTAGTGGAATAGCGCAAATTGTGTATCTCGTCGGTTTGATCATGGCGTATAAACATGCCGATGTTGGTGTGATTTACCCAATTGCACGCGCTTTGCCGGTCATGATGGTGGGAGGGTTCAGTGTTGCACTCGGCCATGCGCTTTCATCTCAACAGTGGCTTGGTTTCGTGTTGATCACCTTTGGCTGCATTTTGGTGCCGTTGACTCATGTTCGCCAAGTTTCTTTGGTGGCGTATCTAAATGTAGGCGTGTTTTGGGCGTTGATCGCGGCAATTGGCACGACAGGTTACTCTGTGGTGGACAAA
>NZ_JAWPON010000710.1:0-554 GCF_033344315.1 Vibrio sp. 2132-1
AGTAGTGGTCAAAAGAAGTCTGTAGGAGAGGCGCGGGCGTATGGAAGAAGATGAAAAGGCGATCATGATGCTGGTGGTGATCGTGGGGTTCGTGCTTATTTGGGTTGTGCTTGAAGAGCTGAACTATCTTGGTTTGCCGATCAAATAAGCCCCGTGAAACATTCGATTCAACGGGGCTTTGTATTTCAATAATGGCTTTCTTGATTTCAGAGATTAGCTAACTGCTCTAACCTTACCTTGCTTCAAGTCGTTCAGCACTTGAGATTTTGGACCGTCTGCAATTACGCTGCCTTTCTCCATCACAATCACGCGATCTACGATGTCGAGCATCGACGTTTTGTGTGTAATCAAAATCAGCGTTTCGCTCGGTTTTAACTGCGCCAATTGATGCTTGATGTGCATTTCTGAGCGGTTGTCCATTGCACTGGTTGGCTCATCCATCAAGAGTACCGGAGGACGTCCAAGGAACGCGCGAGCAATCGTCACCGCCTGACGTTGACCGCCAGAAAGCATTGCGCCCCCTTCACCAACCTGACGCTCCAAACCTGCTGGAT
>NZ_JAWPON010000711.1:0-554 GCF_033344315.1 Vibrio sp. 2132-1
TTTGTCTTTGGCGTCAATCGCGCGCTGGTGGGTGTGTAAACCTGGGTATTTAGGTAGAAGAGAAGGGTGAATGTTGATCATCTTACCGAGATAGTGCGAAACAAATGCACCGCTAAGAATGCGCATGTACCCAGCAAGAACGACAACATCGGGCTGATACTTGTCAATTTGTTGCATCAACTCGGCATCGAATGCCTCGCGTGACTCGAACGCTTTAGGGTCAACAAAGTGGCCATCAACATTAAACTGTTTTGCACGTTCTAGGCCGTATGCGTCAGATTTATTAGAAAATACTGCTGCAACGTGTGCGTTAGGCATGCTGTTTTCACAAGCTTCTAAAATGGCTTGTAAGTTACTGCCGTTACCTGAAATTAGGACCACGATGTTTTTCATGATGTTGGGACTGCCTTGATATTGTAGGTTCTATAAATTACCTACTATTAGAATGGTTTTCGATGTTCCAGATAGCAGAATGAGGACGTGGCGTCCTCATTCATTTTATTTTTTAGCGTGATTCACAAGTTAGTTGATTTCAACTTGCTCTTCATTTGCTT
>NZ_JAWPON010000712.1:0-554 GCF_033344315.1 Vibrio sp. 2132-1
GCAAAGCACACCAAGAATCACACCAACCAAGGCAAAATTTCGCCCGGCTTGGTCCATACGCTCTTCGCTGTAAGGTAAGTCACTTGGTACAGGCAAGCGGCTAAAAAAGCTCACAGCCAAGAGGAATAGCTCCATTTGATAGCGTAGCGTTGCTTGTCTTGAACTTTTTGACTCAGACACTAAACCGTCACTCCCGCACTCTCAAAACTGGCCATTTTATTATAGAACTGCGCAGCGGCCTTCAATAGCGGCAATGCCAACGCAGCACCTGTTCCTTCACCGAGGCGGAGCCCTAAATCCAGCAAAGGTTCGGCTTTTAATGACTCCAACACAAACTTGTGTCCGTTTTCTTCTGAACGATGTGCAAACAGCATGTAGTCACGTGTTTCTTCGTCTAGTAACGTGGCAACATACGCCGCGACAGAGACAATAAAACCATCGACAAGCACTGGCGTTTTTAAACGCTTCGCCTCAAGGAACGCCCCGACCATCTGTACGATTTCAAATCCACCAACTTGCGATAATACGGCTTTGGCGTCTAGACCTCGACAACG
>NZ_JAWPON010000713.1:0-554 GCF_033344315.1 Vibrio sp. 2132-1
CGAGGTTTACTCGCTGACGCTGACCGCCGCTGAGTTCGTGCGGGTACTTGTTTAACGTCTCTTCTGGCAATTCCACCAGCTTGAGAAGTTCCTCCAATCTCGCCGGGATCTCGCGGTCATGCTGCACCTGCTTGTGGATTTTCAACGGGCGAGTTAGATGATGACGAATTGTGTGGGTCGGGTTCAGCGATCCAAAAGGGTCTTGAAACACCATTTGTACCTTACTGCGATAATCTTGAATATCGTGTCGTGAGGTGATGTCATTGATGTTTGTGCCGTTAAATAGAATTTCCCCTTCGCTCGCCGGGTAAACCTTTGTGATTAGCCTTGCACACGTGCTTTTACCGCAGCCTGATTCGCCAACGAGAGCCAATGTTCGCCCAGCGTAAAGATCAAAACTGACGCCTTGCAACGCTCGAAAAGTCTCTTCTTTGGCAAAGCCACCGCCCACAGTGAACTCTTTGATCACGTTTTTCATTTGAATGATCGGTTGACTCATGCTGGTGCTCCTTGTTGCTCTGGCTGCTTGTGAACATCGTGAATATTGGGGAACG
>NZ_JAWPON010000714.1:0-553 GCF_033344315.1 Vibrio sp. 2132-1
AGTTGATCGATGAAATTGGTCAAGATGTCACAGCGATTGCGGACTCGGCTCGTTCATTGATGGACATGAGCATTCAAATCTCCACTTCCGCGGAGGAACAAAGTGCGGTTGCGAATGATATCGCCTCTGAGCTTGCTGATATCCGTACTCAGTCCAGCACAATTCGAGAGGTGGCGGAGCAGTCTACTGTTGGTGTCGCGAACTTAACCAAAGCGTCGGTTTCACTCGGTGAAGTATTAGAGCGTTACCGCACAGTTTGATAACAAGGTAATAACAAATAAAGGCTCCTAATTGGGAGCCTTTATTTTCTACATTTGTATTCACTTATTTGTTTCGAGAATATAACTCGCATTCACTTTCTCTACGTACTTGTCTCGTACTCATTCTTTGGTGTAATAAAACCGAACTTATTGAATAATTTGAAGTCTATTTGAGGAATGAAAGGAAAATAGCATTGTTCAAATACCGATTGGGAAACGGTTTATTTTGAAGTGAATCTCAAGTTCTCCTTGTACCTGATGAAATAATGTTCAAGCGGACGGCGTTCCGCTAT
>NZ_JAWPON010000715.1:0-553 GCF_033344315.1 Vibrio sp. 2132-1
CATCAACCCATCAATACGCTGCTCAAGTGCCTGCATGAAAGGTTGATAAGCTTGATTTCTTTCTGCCATCCCCTGAAGTTGGTGCTCCCAATGGGCGGTCATATCAGGATACGTCGCATCTTGTGGTAATGCGTTGATTAACCCTCGTCCAGCTTGCGAGCTGAGTATGGATTTACCTTGCCTTGTCAATAACTGACGCTTAAAGAGCGTACCCAAAATACCCGCACGAGTCGCTTCCGTACCTAATCCATCTGTGTCGCGCAGAAGTTTTTTCAACTCTTTATCGGCAACATAACGAGCAATTCCCGTCATCGCTTGCAGCAGAGTGGCTTCAGTAAAGTGTTTTGGTGGCTCAGTTTTTCGGTCTTTAATTTCACCTTCACGACATGTTAACACCGTGCCTTCACTTAACGGTGGCACCGCATCAATACCTTCGTCTTCTTTATCCGTTTTTCCCATCAGCGCTTTCCAACCCGGCGAAACAAGTTGACGACCTTTAGCAATGAAAATGCCACCAGCGATGTCGAATACCAATTTCGCTTCGGCATAGACA
>NZ_JAWPON010000716.1:0-553 GCF_033344315.1 Vibrio sp. 2132-1
GTCTTTACTATTTATTAATAAATCAAAACGGCTCCAAGCAAGCTCATACTGAAGTTCTGCACCTTCTATTTTTAAAACATTTTCGTCCAGTCGACGTGCTTCACTGACGAGCTCAGAAAGTTCTTTCGATAACTGGAATAAAAACCATGTCGCTTGTTTTTGCTCATCAGTAAAACTTTGCGCTAAGACCCGAGTTTGTTGGAGCAATATGACATTTGCGAGCAATAAAGAAGTGGCAAAAACCAAAAGGAGCATTTTGCTGGTCGTCGAATAATTTTTTTGTTTAATTGGGTAAGCTTCTGATAACTTCATTATTTTTGTTTTATTTTCATCTCATTAACTTGCCACACCATTTGGGCATGATATTCATTATGATCCAATTCAGGATATTGACTGAGAGGGTATATCACCCAGTAAGGGCCTTTATTTCTCACTTTGATGTAATGATGATCTTGCTGGTACGCCAAAATTGGCTGATAACGAACAATATCTTTGCGAGATAAGGTGGAGTGATAGTTGTTTAAACTGCCGATATCGACTTGCTCTGGGATGC
>NZ_JAWPON010000717.1:0-553 GCF_033344315.1 Vibrio sp. 2132-1
ATTCTTCACGGTATCAGTATTTTTGAGGAAAAATACGTCACCATCACTTGTGTGCTTTGGGTTGTTCTTGAAATCGCACTCGTTGATATCTACAAGCTGATTGAAGAAGATTAGAACATTAAGCCTCTAGTTAGAATATATAAGCCTCTGAAGTGATTCAGAGGCTTTTCCGTTTATAGGCAGCAATATTTTACACTTATCGAGGTCAGCACTAGATTGCAGATTTTGTTCATCTTTGATTAAGGTTGGTAAACTTAGACTCGTGATACTCAAGTTACTTCTAAGGAAGCGTTGGGTATAAAAACTGGTGAGATAAATAAAAACTATGAAAAGAATAAAGCAAGAAGTGAACGACTTTATCAGCCGTGGTATGGATTCTAATGTAAGAATTGCGGTAACTGGGTTATCCCGAGCGGGTAAAACGGCCTTTATCACGTCTTTGGTTAATCAGCTACTTCACACCGCCACTCACGACAATCTACCTTTATTGACCGCCGCGAGAGACAAACGCCTTATTGGTGCAAAGCGTGAACCTCAAACCAATATGATGGTT
>NZ_JAWPON010000071.1:0-1245 GCF_033344315.1 Vibrio sp. 2132-1
TGGTAGACACAAGGGATTTAAAATCCCTCGGCGTTCGCGCTGTGCCGGTTCAAGTCCGGCCCGGGGCACCATCAAAACGATGTATGGATTTCAGATTCAGTTTTAAAGCATCGTTCTCATGACAATGAGAAAACAATCAGGTAAGGCGCGTTGGCAGAGTGGCTATGCAGCGGATTGCAAATCCGTGGACCTCGGTTCGACTCCGGGACGCGCCTCCATTATTTCGAAAGCCAGTCTCTTATGACTGGCTTTTCTCGTTTCTAGTGCTCGCAAATCGCTTCTTCTCTTCTCTTCTCTTCGTTTTGTTTCATTCGTATCCGTATCACCAAACTCATTTGATCGTCATTCAATATTTTACACATGCTAATTATTGATTTTATAAATGTTAATCAACTCAATAATTGTATGGGTAGATTGGTGTTAATTTCTCTTCGATTGTAATCCGAACTTTCTGTCTTACAGACAATACGTTAGCAAGTTTTATGTGTTGCTATCGCAGCTGCCTGGTAGGTCAGAAAGCGGGTTTTAGTCCTTTAACGTGAGAGAAAAATAATGAAAACATTCAAATTAAAACGCACTTTTTTACCGCTAACCTTGCTGCTCAGTGCTCCTGCCTTTGCTGGGCAAAATGGCACCATGATGCAGTACTTTCATTGGTACGTACCTAATGATGGCGCATTATGGACGCAGGTTGAAAGCAATGCTCCAGCACTCGCTGAAAACGGTTTTACAGCGCTCTGGCTACCGCCAGCTTACAAAGGCGCGGGCGGCAGTAATGACGTCGGTTATGGCGTCTATGATATGTACGATTTAGGTGAGTTTGATCAAAAAGGCTCAGTACGAACCAAATACGGCACCAAGGCTCAGTACATCTCTGCAATCAATGCCGCGCACAACAACAATATCCAAATTTACGGCGACGTTGTGTTTAACCACCGAGGTGGCGCAGATGGGAAGTCGTGGGTCGATACCAAGCGTGTTGATTGGGACAACCGCAACATTGAGCTGGGCGACAAATGGATTGAAGCTTGGGTTGAGTTTAATTTTCCTGGCCGCAACGACAAATACTCGAACTTCCATTGGACTTGGTATCACTTTGACGGTGTTGACTGGGATGATGCCGGCAAAGAAAAAGCGATCTTTAAATTCAAAGGCGAAGGAAAAGCATGGGATTGGGAAGTCAGCTCTGAAAAAGGCAATTACGACTACCTAATGTACGCCGATTTAGACATGGATCACCCAGAA
>NZ_JAWPON010000718.1:0-552 GCF_033344315.1 Vibrio sp. 2132-1
AAGTTCAGCACATTTGGCTGGCCAGCAGGGAAGCGATGCCCTTCGCCCGTAACCAAAACCTTCTGCTGCATTTGTTGATAAGCGTTATCCCGCGCTTCAAACAAAATGGTGCCGTCTTCAGCCAATGATGCGCGCATGCCCATTGCAATTAAACTGCGGTCGAGCATTTTCACCGTGCGTGCGCCGTCCGATTGACCGTCAAACTGAATCATCACCGCTTGGCCCTGAGGGAAATCCAAACGAATTTGTTCCGCTCGGTCACTGAGACGATGCACATTCAAACCTGGGATAGAGAAGCGACGAATATCGGCTTTATCCAATTTGAGATGCAACTCGTTATCAATCACCTTCTGGCCATCAAAGCGCGCTTGTTCCACAACACGTTGAATGTTCGCTTTAGAGCGCACAAGCGTATCTTGCAACCCCGGCACATTTTGTGTGCCTTGCGTAACGGCTTGAGTTAACCCACGTTTAATGTGCGTTAACTCAACCCCGGCACATTTTGTGTGCCTTGCGTAACGGCTTGAGTTAACCCACGTTTAATGTGCGTTA
>NZ_JAWPON010000719.1:0-552 GCF_033344315.1 Vibrio sp. 2132-1
CACACCCCACTCACCGCGTTGCGCACGTACCAGTTTTGAGCGTATTGGTCATTCCAGCGCGTCAGCCACTCCGTCACTTGCGGTAAATAAGCGTGTTGCAGCCCCGCACTGTCCATCGTGATGATCACTTCACTTAATACCTTGCCGTGCGGGTCGCTGTTTTCGTAAAAATAAGCGTTGTTTACAAACGCGTCTACCGCCTCTTGCACTGCGGGCGTGACCCAAGAAACAAACGAGATATTGTTGTTGTAAAACTCGGCGTAATAGCCAGCGCGCAAATACAAGTACAAGGCTTCAAGCTCATCACTACCGCCACCAGTATAGGCTTTCGCCAAAGTCACCGTATGCTTTGCCACGTTGTACATGTGGTCAGAATCAAACGCCGCTTCTTGCACTCGGCTTTGAGCAGAGAACAGCTCGTTGATGCAACTTGCACCTTGAGTTTTTATCGCGCTGATCAAGTCGTTGCTGTTGGTGGTTGTGAACAATTCTACGTCACAAACCACGCTTGCCGCTTCACCCGATTGGGTAGCCCGCGTGCGTAACGTCTGT
>NZ_JAWPON010000720.1:0-551 GCF_033344315.1 Vibrio sp. 2132-1
CATTAAAGATAAAGAACACGAAAAGCGTGTGTTCGAGATGCAACCAGAGATTGTTACCCGCAACACCGTTAAGAAACTTAATTAAATGAACACAAGCGCCCTTAGGGGCGCTTTTTTTTATTAAAAAAATAACACTTCCCGCACACTTTGCCTCATTCTTAAAAACAATAACTTCCATAAGTTACTGTTTTCTTTACATGTGAATTATTAATTCCCGCTTCTTTTCAAACATTAAATACAATTCTCAATTATGAGTACCCATGCACAAAATGGCATTATTTATTGAATCAAGATCACGTTTTAAAATCTAAAGTGTGATGTTAATTCAATATACAAAGTATCCTCATCTGGTCACGCACAGGGCAAACCATCCGAAAGGGTGGGACGCAAAGCCTCCGGCCTGAACCATAGTAGTATATGGAAGGTAGCGGGGTTACCGATGGCAAGTGTGCAACCAATGTCTTTACCCTTTAATGACATTGCCTTTGCGCACGTTTGCTACTCTCTCGGACCTGACTTTTGGTGGCGTAATATTAATTACACCGAAATAA
>NZ_JAWPON010000721.1:0-551 GCF_033344315.1 Vibrio sp. 2132-1
GGGAAGTGAAAGTCATGCTTATCGTAGTTTCTCCAGCGAAGACCCTCGATTACGAGTCTCCGTTAGCGACAGAAAAATTTACTCAACCAGAGTTAATTGAATATTCAAAAGAATTGATCGACGTTTGCCGCAAACTGACGCCTGCTGATGTTGCCTCTTTAATGAAAGTGAGTGACAAAATAGCCGATCTGAACGTCGGGCGATTCCAAGAGTGGAGCGAAACGTTCACAACGGAAAATTCGCGTCAGGCCATTTTTGCGTTTAAAGGTGATGTGTACACGGGCTTGGAAGCTGAAACACTATCAGATGCGGACTTCGAATACGCGCAAAAACACTTACGCATGCTATCTGGTCTGTACGGTCTGCTCAAACCGCTCGACTTAATGCAACCATACCGTCTGGAGATGGGGACAAAACTGGCGAACGAGAAAGGTAGCAACCTGTACCAGTTCTGGGGCAATGTGATTACCGACAAGCTCAATGAAGCGATTGCTGAGCAAGGCGACAATGTTTTGATCAATCTTGCGTCGAATGAGTATTTTAAAGCGGTG
>NZ_JAWPON010000722.1:0-551 GCF_033344315.1 Vibrio sp. 2132-1
TCAATCACTGATGACCATCGCTGATATGGCCCCACCAAAAATCCAAGAGCGACTAAAAAGGCTCGCAGATATGGCAGAAAAATCTGGCCAATAACCATCAACCATCAACCATCAACCATCAACCATCATCAAGTGCGGTAAAATTTAGATAGAAAAAAACCAGGTCGAAACCTGGTTTTTAATATTCTTTGACTAACTTATGCTAGCACCATGTTTGGCTCTGCAAAAGCGACTGGAGAACCGACTTCTTCTTCGAAAGTTGTCCATTCCCATGCTTCTTGATCCGCCAATACTGCGCGTAGAAGTTGGTTGTTTAAACCGTGACCTGATTTATAAGCACGGAATTCACCAATAATTGGATGACCACACATGTAAAGGTCGCCAATTGCATCTAACACCTTGTGAGTAACAAACTCGTTCTCAAAGCGCAGACCTTCTTCGTTCAGAATTCGGTAATCGTCCAATACGATAGCATTATCGAAACTACCACCCAAAACTAGGTTTTGAGATTGTAGGTACTCGATATCACGCATAAAGCCAAACGTACGTGC
>NZ_JAWPON010000723.1:0-551 GCF_033344315.1 Vibrio sp. 2132-1
GGTCGACAAACCAACGTTTGTGAGTCAACCAACGCAGCCCCGCTATCCAAGATCTGCGCAAAGACGCGGTATCGAAGGCGCAGCCTTGTATGAGGTATGGCTCGATGAGAATGGCAACCAAATCAAACATGTTTTGCTTGAATCGTCTGGCACCGAGTCGATGGATGCCTCAGCGCTGCGAGCTATTAAACAATGGCAATTTACACCACATATTTTAGGCGGGCTAAAAGTGGCTCACCGAGTACAAATACCAGTTCGTTTTAAGTTGGAAGGATAATGGAACAGCTACAAGAATCACAAACTCAGTTCGGTCTTATGACATGGCCTTTGATCATTTGCTCGGCACTCACCGTCATGATCATTGCGGAACGACTCTTCCAAGTATTCATCAGTCTTGGCGTTGGAAAAAGTGCCATTCGTCAACATTTGGCCAGTCTAGACCCAACGAACAGCCGAGATATTGAAGCGCTGGCCGATGAGTTGTCGGGCAAGCGTCCCCTACTTTATCGCGGTGTAGCAATGCTATTGGCTCACCACTCATTCGCTAAATC
>NZ_JAWPON010000724.1:0-550 GCF_033344315.1 Vibrio sp. 2132-1
GAAGAAGACGCAGCTGGCCTACGTACTTTCGCGAAATATAACAAAGAAATTCTCGTTGCGAGCTCGTTCTCGAAAAACTTCGGCCTATACAATGAACGTGTAGGCGCATTCACGCTTGTTGCTGAATCTGAAGAAGTGGCAACAACAGCATTCTCTCAAGTAAAAGCGATCATCCGCTCTATCTACTCTAACCCACCAGCTCACGGTAGTGCTGTTGTTACTCATATTCTAAACAACGAAGAACTGCGTGCTGAATGGGAAGCGGAAGTACAAGAAATGCGTGACCGTATTCAAGAGATGCGCGAGCTGTTCGTAGCAACTCTGAAAGAAGAAGGTGTGGATGCAGATTTCAGCTTTATCGAACGTCAAAACGGCATGTTCTCGTTCTCTGGTCTATCTAAAGAGCAAGTTAATCGTCTGAAAGATGAGTTCGCAATTTACATCGTTGGTTCTGGCCGTATCAGCGTCGCTGGTATGACAAAATCAAACATGGGCCCGCTATGTAAAGGTATCGCAGCGGTTCTATAATCTGTCGAAAACAGACAAAATA
>NZ_JAWPON010000725.1:0-550 GCF_033344315.1 Vibrio sp. 2132-1
CTATTTAACCAAGCTCGGTTTGCTGAGGGAGTTACCCGCCGATTTGGAGTCATTGCACAAGATTCACGTAGCGCAGCACCGTTGCCTGCCGTTTGAGAACTTTGATATTTCGTTGCAGCGTGGCATCTCTGTTGAGATTGAAGACATCATTCAAAAAACCGTGTATCACTCCCGTGGTGGCTACTGCTTTGAACTGAATGGCTTAATGCTCGATGTGCTCAAGACCCTCGGGTTTGAAGCGCGCAGCTTACTTGGGCGTGTTCACGTGATGGGGACGCCGACAGGTCGCAGCCATCAAATCACGTTGGTGACGCTGGATGAACAAGCATGGATTGTCGATGTAGGCTTTGGCTCCAATACGCCGCGCGCGCCATTGCCGTTTATCCTCAACCAAGTGATTCAGACGGATTTACAAACCTTCCGCTTTGTTGAAGATGCCCAGTTTGGTTACTTCCTTCAAGTGTTGTCAACGGATGGAACGGACACATGGAACAACCTTTATAGCTTCGATTTAGAGTTTGTGTTTGCGGGTGATATCGCGTGTGGAGAT
>NZ_JAWPON010000726.1:0-550 GCF_033344315.1 Vibrio sp. 2132-1
CATTGCTCGATCACAGGTAAGCGCAGCGCCAACACCATCGCAATAGACATCAAAGCCAACGACAAAACACCAGAATATTGAATAAGCGCGGAGCGCCATTGGAAGAATTGGGTCGAGGACAGCAGTTGCGGTTCACTCATCCACCACAACACAGACACGGCGGCAATTATCATCCATACAAAATTTCGTACAGTTTTCATGAACATCACTCTCAAATTGACGACAACTCTAGTTTAGTTTTTCTAGCGTAATGCAACGTCAATATTCGTAAAGTTGAGTAAACCCACAATATACCTAAGGTCAATAACAAACTTGGAGGTATTGCGCAGAATCCTACAGAAAATCGACAGGGATTTAACAGTGGTTAGAGTATTCACTCGTTATAGTTTGCTTAACATCGCCAAAGTGCGAATCAAAACCAAAAGAACGAAGAACACCACGCATGAAAAAGTTATTCCTGTTGGTTGGGCTGATAGTTTGCTCAACTGTTAGTTACGCCTCCAAATTAAACGAAGACATCTCCCTCATCGAGAAACAAACATCTGGGCGA
>NZ_JAWPON010000727.1:0-549 GCF_033344315.1 Vibrio sp. 2132-1
CCTTTTCCAAACTGGTTTGCACCAAAGACGCCCGCGCCATTGCGATGCCCATGCTGTTTTTGGCGGCAATCATCGCCATATCGGCATGGTTAAAAAGGTAGGTTTTCTCCATCACATTAAGCGATTTCAGCTCAGGGTTGCTTTGGCTTGCTAACCAGCTCTGCCATTCATGATTTGGCTCGTTCGCTTCTAACGATTCAGTGCAATGAATAAAGGTCACGGTCTCAAATTGGCTGGCACTACTCACGCCATTGGAGAAATGTGTTTGGCTGTATTCAGGGCTACAAACCGGCATCAACTCTTCATCAAAAAGCCTTTGATGATGGAAACCCGGATGCTCGCTGTCACTGTAGTAAATCGCAATATCAACGGGCTCATGTAAGAAATCTAATCGGCTTGCCTTTACTCGAAGCTTGATATTGAGAGAAGGATACAAACGCTGAAATTCCACCATACGCGGCAGTAACCAACTCTGTGCAAACGTGGGGGCCACGCCGATGTAAAGCTCGCCACGCAGCTCGTTGAATTTGATGTCTTCAAGCTCAGAGA
>NZ_JAWPON010000072.1:0-1241 GCF_033344315.1 Vibrio sp. 2132-1
TCCTGCACCTGCGGCAGCTCCATCACCTTCTGCACCGTACGCTTGATGTAATCGGCCTCATGGCCCGTCTTGCGCTCCATGATGGCGGGGCTGGCCTCGGCCATGGCCTTGCCGATCTCGTCCGGCTCCCGGCCCTTGCTGGCCAGCTTCATGGCCGCGATAAAGTCGCACTTGCTGAGGTCGTCACCGTACCGCTTGACCAGCCCGGCCATTTCGCTGCGGTAACACCTGAGTTAAGCCGCGCCGCGAAGCGGCGTCGGCTTGGACGAATTGTTAGGCCGCATATCGCGACCTGAAAGCGGCACGCAAGACCTCAACCTTTTCCGCCCCGAGTGAGGTGCATGCGAGCCTGTAGGACTCTATGTGCTTTGTAGGCCAGTCCACTGGTGGTACTTCATCGGCATAGTAAAAGTAATCCCAGATGATCGCCTCCCAGCTGTTACAACGGACTGGCCGCCCGGCGATGACGCCCTCAGCCGCCTCTGGGCACGAGCCCTGCGGAGCCTCCGCGATTTCATACGCTTCGTCTGCCCACCAAGCAGGTTCGCAGTCAAGTAACTCATCCCCGATCTCCGCTAAGAATCCATAGTCCAACTCCTCCATGACGCGCCCGCCGAGCATTTCAACTATTGCCTCGAGCTCGCCGCGCCTCTCGCCGGGAAACGTCAGATCAATATCATCGTGCTTGCGTGTTACACGCCCTAGCCGTGCATCGATCGCCCAGCCCCCACCGATCCAGAGCGGCAGATTTCGCTCATCTGCCGCAGCTAGAATTTTGTGTATCAATGTGACCTGCGTTGTGTCCATGCGGCCTAACGGTTTGGGCTATGGGCAGTGGCGGTTTGCGTGAGCCTTTCCTGTCAAACCGAGAAAACGCTCGGGCGGGCTACCGACTTTGCAAATTGCACTTCAACCCGCCATTGCCTATGAGCCAGTGTTAGCGGTAGTTTTTTATTTATTCAAATAGTAATCCCACGTTATTTTTGCAATGTCTGAAATAATCTTTTCATTAATTTCCGAAGTTTCTTTGGACTCTGCAACAAATACGCTTATAAAAATTAATTGTCCATTCGGTAAAGTAATTACCCCAACATCATTAGTGGCTGCTGCAATTCCATTATTTATTCCGGAAGTCCCTGTTTTATGAGCAACAATTGTATTCTTTGGTAATTGTCCTTTTAATCGGTTACTTCCTGTTGTTGTTTCTCTCATAATTTTCCAAATAAAATCATAACTTTTTT
>NZ_JAWPON010000728.1:0-549 GCF_033344315.1 Vibrio sp. 2132-1
ATGTACCTGTCTGCAGCACGTTCATGGATCTTCAACCGCATCGTTTCTGCTCGTCTAGAAAATGGTGTGTTTGATAAATTCATTGATGGTGACATCGCACAGACATCACAAGGATTGTTGGCTGTTGATGCGAATAACCTTGCTGATATGCAAAACAAGCTTGCATTGAGTGAAGTTGAGATCACTGCCGCTTTAGCGGGTGATAATGCGTTACCGACCCAAGCTGATGCACTTGCATTAGAACAGCCATTTATTGATGAAGAACCTGATTTAATGGCTCTGATCCGTGGTAATCGTATGCGTCACGATCGTCGTGAAATCGCACTCAAACCAAAAGACTTAGCTTGGAACGTTGAAGGTAACAATATTACGTTGACCTTCTCACTCGATGCAGGCTCTTTTGCCACATCCATTGTTCGTGAGTTGGTGAATGAGGTCAAAGTAGAAAGAGAATACTAATGGAACTGGATTCACTAAATACAAAACCTTTAAGAATTCTAATTAGTAATGACGACGGTGTGCATGCTCAAGGAATTCACGCGTTAGCGG
>NZ_JAWPON010000729.1:0-548 GCF_033344315.1 Vibrio sp. 2132-1
GCCATCGCAAAACTGCCTGAGTGCTACCACTTACACCTTGCCGGAGATGGAGACAGAAAAGCCTCGCTTCAACGACTCGCTCAATCGTTAAACGTTTCACTTCGCGTGCATTTTCACTGAGTCGTATCCGATATTCCTCTCTTTCTCAGCGATATGGATATCTACGTGCAATCTTCCCACGTTGAAGGATTCGGGCTCGCCGCCGTAGAAGCGATGGCAGCAGGTTTGCCTGTACTCGCGTCCGATGTTCCGGGATTAGATGAGGTTACCGGCAGCTCAGAATATCTGTTCGAAGTCGGTGATAGCAATCGGCTTGCACAAAAGGTTGCAGAGCTTTGCGAAGACGCGGCTCTTTACAATTCGGCAAGTCATTATTCCGTCAACCGAGCCAAACTCTACACCATCGACAAATTTCGAGAGGGCTATTATGGAATCTACCAACAGCTCTGTACCGATAAGTAATACCGTTCCACTCCTTGCAGCTATTGCTCTGGCACTGTTTTTTGTCCCAGTGAAATTCGCTGTAGGTGACGTGGCACTTGCGCCTT
>NZ_JAWPON010000730.1:0-548 GCF_033344315.1 Vibrio sp. 2132-1
GGGTGATTTCTTTATGGATGTAGACACCAATACACCAGTGGTGCTGATTTCTGCAGGTGTCGGCCTTACGCCAACACTGTCAATGCTAGAAAGCTTGACGGAACATCACGCGCCAGTGACTTGGGTACATGCAACAGAAAACAGCAAACACCACGCCTTTAAAGAGCACGTAAACCAGCTAGTCACGGCGAAAGAAAACATGAACGCGCTCATTTGGTATAACCAACCAACGGCCGAAGACAAGATAGGTGAAGACTTCCACTTTACCGGCTTTGTAAACCTGCATGAAATCGAAGCCGCACTCAAACAAGACAACGTACAAGTGTACTTCTGTGGTCCGGTGGGCTTTATGCAGCACGTCGCGAAACAGCTACAAGAACTTGGCGTCCCTCAGGAACAATTCCATTACGAATGCTTTGGCCCACATAAGGTGGTTTAAGCGCGTTCACCTATCGGGAAAACAACAAAGCCCACGAAGTGTGGGCTTTGTTGTATGAAGTTACCGAGAATTTTCTGGAGATCTACCAGAACATGTCACGCCTTTTTGC
>NZ_JAWPON010000731.1:0-548 GCF_033344315.1 Vibrio sp. 2132-1
TGCCAAACCTTCCGGAATTTGCGCTTCTTGCGATGTGCCAACGGTCAGCATGGATTTGAAGTTTTGCTTATTTTGAATTCGGTTTACGAACACACGTACGAGCATTCGGTCGTACAGTGCGTCTAGGCCGCTGTCTTCATCTGGTAATTCGTTGGAAGCAGAAACCAACAAACGCATTGGAACACGTTCAATGTCACTGCCATTTTTGAATGTTTTTTCGTTCACGACGGTCAACAGAGTGTTCAGAATCGCAGGGCCCGCTTTCCAAATCTCATCAAGGAAAACGACTTGCGCTGTAGGTAGGTAACCTTTGGTGAGTCGGACATAACGGCCGTTGTCCTTCAACTCTTGGATACTCAAAGGCCCAAACACTTCTTCTGGTGTCGAGAATCGAGTCATCAAGTATTCAAAGTAACTGCTGTTATCAAAAGCTCGGATAAGACGCTTTGCAATAAGACTCTTTGCAATACCTGGAGGACCTAAAAGAAAGACGCTCTCCCCAGCCAAAGCGGCAAGGAGACAGAGTTTGATGGTGTGTTCGCGTTCAT
>NZ_JAWPON010000732.1:0-548 GCF_033344315.1 Vibrio sp. 2132-1
CGCGTTGTTGTGCTTCTGATACGCTGTTGCCCAATGCAGTTGCACACAATACGCGACCACCATTTGTCACGATGTCGCCATCTTTATTGTCTGTACCCGCGTGGAAGACTTTCTCGCCTTCAATTTCAACTTGAGGCAGGCCAGAGATCACGTCACCTTTGTTGTACGCTGCTGGGTAGCCACCGGCTGCTAGCACGATACCGATAGATGCGCGTGGATCCCATTTAGATTCCACTTGATCAAGCTTCTCGTCGATTGCTGCTAAGCATAGATCTACAAGATCCGATTCCATACGCATCATGATTGGTTGTGTCTCTGGATCACCGAAGCGGCAGTTGTACTCGATCACTTTCGGAGTGCCATCTTTGTCGATCATCAAACCCGCGTATAGGAAACCTGTGTATGGGTTCCCCTCAGATGCCATGCCACGTACCGTTGGGTAAATGACTTCTTCCATGATGCGATTGTGAATTTCGGGTGTGACCACAGGAGCTGGAGAGTAAGCGCCCATGCCCCCTGTGTTCGGACCCGTGTCTTTATCACCGACA
>NZ_JAWPON010000733.1:0-548 GCF_033344315.1 Vibrio sp. 2132-1
ATGGCATTCGCAGTTTCGCCTCCATCAAAACTCAATCACGCAAAGTGATGTGGTTCTTCATTGCACTGATGTGGCTGATGACTCTGCCAAATATGAGCCACTTTTTTGAATTCATCACCGTGTTTGGTTCCTCCGTTGCCACTTGGGCACTGTTTTCCAAACAAGGCATCGCCCTGCGCAGCTTAATTTTATTCAACTCATTTTGTTGGGTGAGCCACAACCTATGGCTTGGCTCGATTGGTGGCTCATTGGTTGAGAGCACCTTTATCGTCACCAACCTGTTGACCATTTATCGTTTGTTTCATGCCCAAGAACACATCTCCCAAACCCAAAACAATCAGTTTTTGGCGTCTAACACCGAATCCAGTACAGATTGAGCATTACTCGCAATACTTTCATCACAGCACTGCTTTAAAACCAGAATGAAATCATTCAGTTCTTCGGCAGACACGCCATTATTCATGCTGATGTTGTAGTGTGCCGCAAGCTGACTGTTCACTCCGTTGATATTTGCCAGCGCTGCAATCGTGGCAATTTCTCGTTGTTTC
>NZ_JAWPON010000734.1:0-548 GCF_033344315.1 Vibrio sp. 2132-1
GGTCATGTACACATTGGTATTTCAGAATCGGCCTGTGAGTACACCATTCAGGTTTCGAACAATGGCCCGTTGCTCGAGAGTGAGTTTGATGTGTTGTGCGAATTGGGCTTTACCACTAAGCAAAACAAAGCCGATCATGGAGTAGGCATGTACCTTGTACGTTCCATCGTTGAGCAAGGCAATGGGCATATGGAGTTGGACAGTGACGAGCAAGAAACCGCGTTTACGATCTATTTTCCCAAGGAGTTAGGATGATAAAAGTAGTCATAGTGGAAGATGATCCCAACATTGCAGAGCTTCATCACCATTTCATTGAGCAAGTGGAACAATATCAAGTCGTCGGTATTGCTGGCAGTATTCACATTGCCCAGCAGCTAGTGACGCATACTAAGCCGGATTTGGTCATCGTCGACAACTACTTGCCAGACGGGCAAGGTGTCGAGCTGGTTTATCAATGGTTAGAGAGCGACCAGAAACCAGAATGCATTTTGGTCACGGCGGCCAATGACGCATCTACTGTTCAAAAAGCTCATCGTTTCGGCGCATTT
>NZ_JAWPON010000735.1:0-547 GCF_033344315.1 Vibrio sp. 2132-1
CAATTTATTCATCCAGTCTGTAGGGAACATGTAACGACGCGACACTAACTCAAATGCGCTGTTATTTAAAGGGCTGCAGTCAAAATTTAGGTCGACATTTTTCAACTATTTATTCGTCTTTGGCGATTTCTTTTTATTCGCTCGTGCAACTGAAACAGAAAGACCTAAAATTATTATAGCAATAATTGTTTGTGGTCTAATTAATGGTGTGGGGATTTGCGCTTTTTGTAATGCAAATTACCGACTGAAAAGTAAGTTATTGGATTTTTTAACAGCAAAAGATAGACAAAAACGCCTCAAATGATAGGATCTTCTGCTTTCACGGAATATAAAACGTATCGTGTTCGAACGATTTTTTGTTTGGTACGGAAAAAATAATACAAAAATAGAGAGGAACGATGACAAAGGGTATAGATAAGTACAGTATTGACAGTACCGACTATACGGTAGGTCAAGACAACGTTCAAAAGTGGGGCTTTGATGTTCATAACCCAGTTTTTGGTATTAGTGCAGGCTTTATTGCACTGTTTCTTGTCGCAGCATTAGT
>NZ_JAWPON010000736.1:0-547 GCF_033344315.1 Vibrio sp. 2132-1
AAGTAATGGTGGTGGAGCCTTCTTACTGGTTTACTTAGTGATGATTCTTATCGTTGCTTTTCCTATGCTGGTGGTTGAAATGGCGATTGGTCGTCATGGTCAAGCCAACCCAGTAGACAGCATGCGTGCATTAACCAACCACCCGACTGGCAAAAAGCTTGGCGGTATTGTGGGCTGGATTGGTTTGAGTGTACCAAGTGCAGTCTTAGCGTTTTATTCCATTGTTGGCGGTTGGTTGATCTGCTTTTTGCTAGGTGCGGTTACCGACATCATGGGAATGGAAGCGGCGACTCAATGGTTAAAAGGTTTTAGTGTAGAGCGCAACTTGTTCGGTACGATTACATTTTATGTACTTACCATTTTGATCGTGCAAGGTGGCGTTAAACAAGGCATTGAGAAATGGTCAACACGTCTAATGCCTGCGTTGTTCGTGTTATTCGGTTTGCTGTTTGTTTACATCATGACGCAAAACGGCGCGATGGAAGGTCTGAAGCATTACTTGGTGCCTGATTTCGAGAAAGTATGGGACCGTAAACTAATTCTTGCT
>NZ_JAWPON010000737.1:0-547 GCF_033344315.1 Vibrio sp. 2132-1
AAACCTTCCCTACGTGCTCGATATTATGTCGGTGTGTGTGCAAACGGGTATGACCATTGAGGCATCTTTTGCTTATTTGGCCAAAGAGCTAAAAATCTTCGATAAAGATCTGTGCTATCAAATCAATAAGACGTCCGAGTCAGGGAAAGTACACGGGATTGAAAAAGCCTTGCATGATCTGTCGCTGCGCTTGCCTGCACCAGAGATCAATAGTTTTGTGCTTACCATTATCCAAAACTTACATTATGGCGCCTCTGTTGCTGGTGTATTAAGTGACTTGGCTGAAGACATGCGCCGAATTCACTTACTCGAAGTAGAAGAGCGAATGGGGAAACTATCAGCCAAAATGAGTGTGCCTCTTATTTTGCTGATCATGTTTCCAATCGTTATTTTTATCCTCGCTCCGGGTTTCTTGCAAATCGATTTCTCGACACTTTCAGGGAGTGGGTAATGAAAAAAATCGCATTGATGGCTTTAACACTTTTTTCTCTCATGGGGTGCAGCTCGACGGCGTACAACGAAGAAAGTACTGTTGAAAGCATGAAAC
>NZ_JAWPON010000073.1:0-1239 GCF_033344315.1 Vibrio sp. 2132-1
GCCCAAGGAAGGCGGAAGCTATTACGCTCGTCGAAGTTGTACAAGCTCGCAAAACCAATTCCAGTGTAAAGGTTACGCAGCAGACGGTAACGCTGATCCACATACTCTTGCGCAGACAAATCACGCTCTGCAGGGAAAGCTTCCATCAGCTCAGCCCAAGTGCGATCCAATTGCGTTACAGAAAACGGCATGATGTTGCTTGCCATCTTCTCGCGCGCTTTCTCATCCAAGAATGGCTGCCAGCCACGCGCTAAGATCCAGCGGCTAAGATCCAGCAGTAATCCTGTGTAACGCGCCGAACTCAACAATGTCAGCATCTCTTCACGACTTGGCAACTCTTCCAACTGTTGAGTCAACTCAGAGACAAGGAACTTACGCGCGTCAAGTTTGCGCAATACGTTACCTTTATCATCAAGCAACTCTTCAAGGTGAGCATGTTCATCAAGCCAAACGAGCTCTTCTTCTAACCACTTCAATTCTTGACGCAAGATAGCGCTCGCACGACGAGGCACTACGCCACCAAAAATGGTCAATGTTTGGCGAATAAAACGAATGGCGTTACTGATTTCACGCAGCGCTTCCACACTGTCGCGCTCTGAGTAAATTTGTTCGTGGTAATGCCAATGCGATAAAGCATGTTCAAGTGAATTGATTAAGCAGTATTCAACGGTGTCTGTTTTGTTACTGTCCACTAAAGAAAGCGGCTTCACTTCGTCGCCAGTGTAACCAGTCGCTAAACGGTAGCCTTTTGCGGCTTTGCTCAAGTTACCCAGACGCATCCCACCTTGTTCGCAGAAACTGCGCGCCAAAGTAAATAGTGCATCGGTCTGGCCAGATTTGAGTTCAAGTTCGACTTCACAAATCGGTTCTTGTCTCTCTTCTCCGTCTTCCCCTTGCGCGACAACCATGCCTTGGTCAAACGCGACCTCTACTTGGCTGCCATCTGGCATACCAATCAGCCACTGCTCACGCGTGAAGTTGGTCGAAAAAAGCGGAACTAACTCGGATTGTAGAGTCGCGACATCTTTGCCTGACGGCCAGATATCGGAAGGATGAAGCGAAAGATCCGGTTCATTATTTGTGTGCTCAGCATTGTATTCTGGTCTTTGATGTAAGCCTGCGACAACGCGTCCTGCGGTTTTTACGGTTTGGACGAAAACGTCATCAAAACGGCGAATTCTTAAACCAATGTCGTGCTGTCTTAGCCAATTGTCAGCTGTATCAAAATAGGTGTTACCC
>NZ_JAWPON010000738.1:0-547 GCF_033344315.1 Vibrio sp. 2132-1
CGAAGCGATGAAGATGGAATATACCATTACCACTCCAGTAGCAGCGACCGTTGATGAAGTGTTTTATCAACATGGAGACCAAGTACAGCACGGTTCCATCCTGCTGCATTTAATTTCTGCACCCGATAATGTCTGTGAAGATAAGGAGCGCGAATATGCTACCAGCGAAGGTTAATATCGTCGAAGTCGGCGCGCGTGATGGCTTGCAGAATGAAACGGCAGTGACGCTGATTGATAAAATCCGCTTGATCAATCAGCTAAGCACTAGTGGCTTAAAGCACATTGAAGCGGGCTCTTTCGTCTCGCCGAAATGGGTACCTCAAATGGCCGATTCCGATCAGGTGTTTGCGGGGATCATGCAAAAGCCTAACGTGGTTTACAGTGCGCTCACACCAAATCTCGCAGGGTTAGAACGTGCACTGGAAAGCGGTGTAAAGCAAATTGCGGTATTTGGCTCCGCTTCAGAGGCGTTCAGCCAGAAGAACATCAACTGCAGCATTGCCGAAAGCCTCTCTCGTTTTGAGCCCGTGCTCGAACTAGCAAAGCA
>NZ_JAWPON010000739.1:0-547 GCF_033344315.1 Vibrio sp. 2132-1
ATTGAATCGTTTCATACTGAGACAAAGGAGCGCAGTGAACGTTTTACTGCGCCAAACGGAGAATACAATGGCCAGCCTGTCGTTGCGACCATTGAGGTTAAGCACCCAGGTTTTTACTCCAGAATATTACAAGGCGGTAGCATCGCTGCCGGTGAGGCGTACATGGATGGCTGGTGGGACAGTCCAGATTTAACTGCGTGGATGAAGCTGATGGCGCTAGATATGCGGGCCCTTGATAAGCTTGAGGATCAGGGTAGTTGGCTTACCAAGTTACTTTACAAGTTTAGCCATTGGACGAATCGAAACTCGCAAGAAAATTCTCGGAAGAACATCCATGCTCATTACGATTTAGGCAATGATTTGTATGAAGCTTTTTTAGATACCAACATGCTGTACTCATCAGCGCTTTACCACACAAGTGCCGACTCCTTAGAGCAAGCTCAAATCAATAAAATGGAACGCTTGTGCCAGCAGTTGGATCTTCAATCTACCGACCATGTGATTGAGATTGGCACAGGGTGGGGGGCGATGGCGATATACATGGCTG
>NZ_JAWPON010000740.1:0-546 GCF_033344315.1 Vibrio sp. 2132-1
TCCCCAGACGCTAGACATCCAACGTACGCTATCGGATTGACCTTCAACATCTGAACAATCACGGCCGTTACATTGAGATTCCCATGACTCAGTTTCGTTACTACAGGAGTAAGCGAATTGATCACCTTTGGATACGCATTGGGTTCGCGCTGCATCTATAGCATCGAGTGTTGATTGACGCTCGCAGTAAGGAATATCACTTTGACACTGATTATCAATTAAAACTTGGCCTTCAGGGCAACTTGAATACTCAAGATAATCATAAATACCTAAACCATATGTATAACTCCCATTAGAAGCTACAGCATCAACCGAAACATCGCCCCACTTTAAATAAGCACGCTTAATAGTAAGAACCCTATCAGGCTGGTTAACATGGTAAGTTGTACACCCAATAAAAAAATCAAGTGTATAGATACCACCAATAACACCACAACTCGTTTTCATGTAAGGAGCAGGTTTAGTAATTTTAATTACCGTTTGAGCGGAAGCACTAAACGAAACACTCAAAAGTATCACCAGTGCCGCAATGCTTTGTTTAATACT
>NZ_JAWPON010000741.1:0-546 GCF_033344315.1 Vibrio sp. 2132-1
TTCCGAAAAACGAAACGGTCGTTTACAGTGGTGACTTTAATGTAAACAAGCTGAAGTTTCCTGGAGATTACCAGCAGATGATCGCAAACCTAAGTGCGATGGAGCCTCAATACTCTGGCTATACAGCGTCTACGTTCGACCCTCGTATCAATAACTTCGCAGGCGAAGCACTATCTGGTGGCGAAAATGTGGAATACCTCGATTACGTCATGGTGAGCAACGAATATGGCGTGAAATCGTTTAACGACAACCGCGTTGATGTTCCACGTTCAACGGCAGAGGGGTTGTGGAAACATTACAACCTGTCGGATCACTTCCCTGTCAGCGCCGTGATCAAGCCATGAAGCTTAGCTTACTAATCACTGTGTCCGCCGTTTTGGCGGGCATAGTTTGGTTTTCAGTCAATGTCGACGAGCGCGATCACTTAACGCAGCTTTCTTCGGAGTTGCAGGATAAATCAATCGCATTGGTTGATAGTGATTCGACGCCACCCCAGAGCCAAAGCAGTACACAAAAGTCCAAGTCAAAATCAGACAACATGCCCAC
>NZ_JAWPON010000742.1:0-546 GCF_033344315.1 Vibrio sp. 2132-1
GTTCGATCTGGCAAATCACGATTCGCTGCGGACCGCCACCAGCATCGGTATCGCACTCTACCCGAATGACGGTCAAGACAGGGAAACGCTGCTAAACAAACGCCGACACCGCAATGTATCTGGCGAAGAAAAATGGCCGCAACGGCTACGCGTTCTACTCTCCGGATTTAACTGACAAATCGGTATCGCACGTCCGTATTCAATCTGCGCTGCATGAAGCAATAGAAAAAGAACAACTGCATTTGGTGTATCAGCCGCAATACAACCTCGCGCAAAACGCAATTATTGGTGTGGAAGCCTTGGTGCGTTGGGAACACCCTGAATTTGGCTTAGTGCCACCTGCGGATTTTATTCCTATCGCAGAGAAGACGGGCTTGATTCAAAGCATCGGCGAATGGGTACTCAAAGACGCCTGTTTACAAGGGACTGACTGGCTGGCGAGAGGCGTTCAATTTGGCAAAATTGCAGTCAATGTATCAGCACTTCAATTGCAACAGTCGCGCTTCATCAACAAGCTCAAAGCCATCCTTCGTGAAACGGGATTCC
>NZ_JAWPON010000743.1:0-546 GCF_033344315.1 Vibrio sp. 2132-1
GTACTTTTTAGCCAAATCACAAAGTTCAGATTTTAACTCCTTGCAATCCAGATTAGAGATAAGAACAGCATTGAAATTAGCCTTAAACAGTCGAGAACCATACATCACAATTTCTACAGGCCAGTACCAGAATGGACTTAGCGGCTTGTAGCTCGCAACCTCGTCTATTTTGTAGTGACGACCTTCCGAATCATAAATGTCCATCAGCTCAAAATAACCGTTCCTCAAAGACTGAATAGTACATTTCCCGAACTCGGATTCTGATGCCACTACGAAGAGCGACCTTTTCTTGCTGCTCACAAGCAGCGCTGGAAATTCAATTTGCACAACCGCATCCCTCATCATTTATTGAATCAGCTAAACCACCACTAACAGGAGAGGCTTGAGCTACTTTTGCCCATTCAGGCGTCCCGTGCCACCAACGACCAAATGCGCTATATGGGGTAGGTCCATTGCCGTGAATGTTTTGGTGAATATCTCTTGGAATGGACTTCAAGTTCCAAGGATGGTTTTTTATTGAGTCAGGAACATATTTGCCAAACTTGC
>NZ_JAWPON010000744.1:0-545 GCF_033344315.1 Vibrio sp. 2132-1
CGAAATCAAATACTGATGTTTTCAGATCAAGAAATGTCATCACTTGGTGCAAAATCCTTTGATCAAATGAAGAAGGATATTCCAATCAGTAAAGATAAAAAGACCAACGCTTACGTACAATGCGTAGCTAAGCAGATCACCAATGCCATTCCACCTCAAGCTGGTTTCAAAGATTGGGAGGTCGTGGTGTTTGATAGTGACCAAGTCAATGCGTTTGCGTTGCCAGGCGGAAAAATTGGTGTTTACACTGGCCTTCTCAAGGTAGCGAAAAACCAAGATCAGTTAGCAACGGTTATCGGGCACGAAGTGGCGCACGTTTTAGCAGAACACAGTAACGAGCGGCTGTCTCAAAGCCAGTTGGCCAATGCTGGGCTGTCGTTAGCCAATGTGGCAATTGGCGCATCTGAATACAAACAATATCAACAGCTCACTATGGCCGCGTTAGGTGTTGGTGTGCAGTACGGCGTAATTCTCCCTTATGGAAGAACGCAAGAGTCTGAAGCAGATATCGTTGGCTTAGAGTACATGGCGAAAGCTGGATTCAA
>NZ_JAWPON010000745.1:0-545 GCF_033344315.1 Vibrio sp. 2132-1
ATCCGAAAGATCGTTGGCCTCACCGTAGTCAAAGTCTGTTGTGACCTCGGCGTTATTTTTTGTGTGGTAACAATGATCTGGCTTGCCTTCCTCTCGCCATTTGAGTTCTGAGCGTTGCGCGTCCAAGTTGAGTTCATCTGGAACAGATGAAGCATAATGATCTTCTAGTGAATGTTGTTGACTTTGTTCTTGTAAGTATTGAGCGATGTTTTCAGATTCTTGAGCGAGGAGATTTGCAGAAAGTCCAAGTCCCAACAAACAGCTAATGAGTTGTGTTTTATTCATAGATGTGTGCAAGCAAAAAGAAAACATAATACGAATAAATAAAACGCTGTGCAATTGTGCGGTGAACAAGATGAATTGAAATAAGCTAAACACGAAGCACAAACGTTAAGTTTTCATGTTTAACTGTTTGTAATAAATAATATTGGTGAGTAAACATAACAAAAAAAGCCCGGCAACAGGTACTGGGCTTTGAGATCATAGAGCATGCAATTATGACTGAGTGTCGAGTGGGATTTGTCCCGTCGTTACCTGTTCGACGT
>NZ_JAWPON010000746.1:0-544 GCF_033344315.1 Vibrio sp. 2132-1
GAAGCGACGTAGTAGTTACCGTGTTCATCGTAACCTTGGTAAAGTGGAATGATACCGATATGGTCACGACCTACTAGGTACTCATCTTTTTCTTCATCGTACAGTACGAAAGCAAAAATGCCGTTTAGCTCTTCAAGAAGATCAGCACCCATGTCTTGATACAGCGCTAAAATAACTTCACAGTCAGAGTCTGTTTGGAATTCGTACTTGCCTTCGTAGCGAGCGCGAATCTCTTTGTGGTTGTAGATCTCACCGTTAACGGCAAGGATTAGTTTTTTATCAGGGCTGTATAGTGGTTGAGCACCGCTATTTAAACCAACGATAGCCAAGCGCTCGTGAGCTAGGATTGCTCTTTCTGAAGAGTAGATACCAGACCAGTCAGGGCCACGGTGACGAAGCTTTTTCGACATTTCTAACGCGATAGGACGCAGTGCCGCTGCATCACTTTTAATGTCTAAAATCCCAAATACTGAACACATACAACATCCTTTCTAAACTAAACAATTTCTAATCGGTATGGATTCAATTTGCCATTCTGAGTAAA
>NZ_JAWPON010000747.1:0-544 GCF_033344315.1 Vibrio sp. 2132-1
CGTAGCCGCGTTGTCGCTGCTCTGGATTACTTTCATCAGAATGGTTGGGTTGAACTGGAAAGCAAGCAGCTAACCGATGTGTATTCCGTCTTGCCCGAAACACAGAATATCGAAGACATCACGCAGCATCTGTACGAGCTGTTCCAGTCTAAAGAGCGCAAAGACATCGACCGAATTCACGCCATGCTGGGGTTATTCCAATCGTCAAATTGTTTAAGTCATCAATTAGCCAGTTACTTTGCCGACCACAACGCCCCTGCTCACTGCGGTCATTGTTCTGTGTGTCGAGGACAGAGAGCGGTGTTCCCACCTCGGATTTACGATCAACCTGAACCAGCAGTCGCCTCCGCTTGGATTGCAGAGTTTGTCCAACTTTCCCCTTCTGCAATCAGTAACGAAGCCATCGCCCGATTCTTATGTGGCATCAGCACGCCGTTGATCAGCCAACTTAAAGCCTCAAAGCTATCTGGGTATGGTGCATTGGCTAATGTGTCCTTCGAACAGGTACTACAATTAGTTGAAAGTGTGCGGGAATAGATTAAAA
>NZ_JAWPON010000074.1:0-1230 GCF_033344315.1 Vibrio sp. 2132-1
TAATCCTCTGTAGACCACACCAATAAATGGCTGCGGAGGTGGGTTACTACTTATAAGTGTGGCAAATTAGGTAAATATCGTACATTTAATACGGAACAGCCCTGATATGGCCATCAAAAACGAAATTACTATTCTCACGAGAGCAGAACAGGCAGATCTTTATTCCCCACCCATTTTTTCAATCGAAGAACAACGTCTGTACTTTTCTCTGAACGATGCGGAATTGGCAGTTTTTCGGTCAATTCGTCTCAGAGCTCATAGATGTTACTTTGTCGCGATTTTGGGATACTTCAAATCAAAGCCCGTCATCCTAGATATCGCTTACTCGCAGGTTTCTAAGGATTTAATGTTCATCAGTAAAGAGCTGCTTGGCGGCAAGGGGCTCAGACCATTCACTCCCTCACAAAAACAAAAAGATCGACTCTACGCAAAAGTATTAGACCTTGCTGGTTATCACAAATGGGACGAAAGTCAGCACTTCAATTCTCTTTTCGACCACCTTGTTCAGGTGGGCAATGCCTGGCTGGAGCCGCGTTACCTCTTTGATACTGCTATTGAATTCCTAACCAGTCACAGCATTGCTATCCCTAGGTACACCGTACTCCAGAGACTGATAAGCAGAGCGATGCAGCAGGTCAGAAAAGACCTGGCGCACCAACTTAATCAACTCACCAGTCCTGAACTTCACGTCTTTCTGGACAGCATAACAGCCATTGATGACGGACTAAGCCTGAACCAGCTCAGAGGCGGTGCAAAAAGTCTGACCGTACCTGAACTTAAAAAAGAGCTTGCCCTTTATCATCAGTTAGCGCCATGGCGCACGCAAATCAATGGCGTTATCGATGGGCTTAATCTGTCTCTTAAAAATCGACAACACTTCGGTGAGCTCATCAACTATTACGGTAGTAAACTCAAACGATTCAAACGCGCACAGCAGCATCTATGGTTGCTATGTCACCTGACAGAGCGGATACAACTGGCACTGGAACGGTTAACTGATGGGTTCATTTACCATATCCGCAAGCAACAAGAAGCTGCCAACACCTTTGCACAACAAGCAGTGTTCCTGTCCTGGCAGTCAGCCGCGGACAATGTCACGAAAGCGGCAGAGTTACTGCATCTGTTTGTGGATGAGAACATTGATGATAATCAACCCTTCTCAGTAGTCAGACAACAGGCATTGAAGGTCATGAATGACAGGGATATCCAGACCCTCTGCCTTTACCTGAA
>NZ_JAWPON010000748.1:0-543 GCF_033344315.1 Vibrio sp. 2132-1
AGAAGTTAAACTCGATACCGATATTGTCTCTCATGAGTTCTACCTAGATTACAAAGATCCTGTCGACAAGTCTGGTGCAGAAGATACCCAACTAGCATACCGCTCCAAGCGTGGTGCTAAGTGGAATGCTTATGCGACATTTGACCAATGGACGTTGGGTTCGCAGTATCTTTACCAAGGTGAGCGCTTTAATGGTAGTACAAGACTACCGAGCTACAGCCTATGGAACTTCACCGCTTCTTACGCTGTAAACTCAAGTTGGGACATCAACGCCAAACTAAGCAACGCTTTCGATAAAAACTACGAGATGTACTCAGGTTACGCAACTCCTGGGCGTCAGTACTTTGTATCCGCTGACTACCGATTCTAATTGCGTTTGATACAACAAAGGCCGCCTTATTGGCGGTCTTTATCATTATTGGTGTGCAGAAAATGGCTGGAAAACAAAATGACGAAACCAAAACGTGTCGTAATCAGCTGGTCGAGTGGTAAAGATTCGACATTAACGCTTGAGCGCCTTAACGAGAATCCAAATTATCAAGT
>NZ_JAWPON010000749.1:0-543 GCF_033344315.1 Vibrio sp. 2132-1
GGAGGCGTATGCAAATGCGCGATACAATCAGGGTGTTGAGTGAAGATAGCGTTCTTTGCCACCAGCTCTGCCGCATCATCGATTACGGATTTAAGTGGCGCATTTTTGTTGTCTAGGTCAACCGCGTTGATCGCATCTTCTAACGCTTTAGGCTCCATACCTGAGTATGGTGCGTTAACTTGTTCAAACACTGACTTCATTGCAGCAGTTGTGTGGTTCATTACTGATGCAAACTCAGCACTGCCTAGTTCACCGGTATGGATGAAGTGCTTTTTCCACTCTTCTTGTGGTGCAGCTTCAACGTGGCTACCGCCTGCGGCGATGATCGCTTCTTCAAGCACACGTAATGCGAAGTCAATCTGTTCGAATGAAATGATAAGTGGTGGAAGGAAGCGAATAACAGAACCTTCGCGGCCGCCTTTCTCAACCATCAAACCACGCTCAAGCGCAGCACGTTGAATCGCTAGGGTCAACTGACCGTCAGCAAGAGGTTCACCAAACTTGTTAAGCTCGCCGTTAGGATTCTTGATTTCAACGCCTAGC
>NZ_JAWPON010000750.1:0-543 GCF_033344315.1 Vibrio sp. 2132-1
TGTTTGGCAATGTCTTGGCAAGTCGCGACAAGATGTTCTTCTGGCCAGAATGCTTTTGGTGCCACTAGGCGAATGTCCATGCCCATTTTCGCTGCGCCAACCATCAATGAGTTACCCATGTTGTTACGAGCGTCGCCAAGGTACGCAAAGGTCATTTCGTGGAGCTGTTTGCCACGACTATGTTCTTGCATGGTAAGGAAATCTGCGAGGATTTGCGTTGGGTGGAACTCGTCAGTTAATCCGTTCCAAACCGGAACGCCCGCATGAGCGCCAAGCTCTTCCACAATGGATTGACCAAAGCCTCGGTATTCGATGCCGTCATACATGCGACCTAAGACGCGTGCGGTATCTTTCATCGATTCTTTATGGCCGATTTGAGATCCTGAAGGACCGATATAGGTGACTTGTGCGCCTTGATCAAAGGCGGCGACTTCAAACGCACATCGGGTTCGAGTAGAAGATTTCTCAAAGATGAGTGCAATGTTTTTACCTTGAAGTGTCTTCTGCTCTGTTCCTGCATATTTTGCTTTTTTTAGCTCTGCA
>NZ_JAWPON010000751.1:0-543 GCF_033344315.1 Vibrio sp. 2132-1
TCTGGGCACTGCAGGAGTTCATCGACCTAGCGAAATACCTAGGTAAGGAAGCCGACGTTGAAAAATACACCGAGATGGCAGCAAACGTGCGTGAAGCGTGTGAAACACACCTTTGGGACGAAGAAGGCGGCTGGTATATCCGTGGTCTAACGAAAAACGGCGACAAGATTGGTACAGCGCAACAAAAAGAAGGTCGTGTACACCTTGAGTCAAACACTCTTGCGGTGCTGTCTGGTGCGGTATCTCAAGAGCGCGGTGAAAAGGCAATGGACGCAGTCGACGAGAATCTATTCTCTGAATACGGCCTACATCTGAACTCACCATCATTCGCAACACCAAATGATGATATCGGCTTTGTAACGCGCGTTTACCAAGGCGTAAAAGAAAACGGTGCGATCTTCTCACATCCAAACCCATGGGCTTGGGTTGCTGAAGCAAAATTGGGGCGCGGTGACCGTGCGATGAAGTTCTACGATGCACTCAACCCATACAACCAAAACGACATCATCGAAAAACGTATCGCAGAACCGTACTCCTACGTGC
>NZ_JAWPON010000752.1:0-543 GCF_033344315.1 Vibrio sp. 2132-1
TCGTGTATGACCTGCATCTACAACTCACAGCGTATCTGGTCCACGATCCGTCACTACTGGCCTGAACGAGCTGGGAAAATTGCTCAGTATGAACAAACCTTTGGTGTGACGGTATCAAGAAAAAAAATCGACGTAATAGATTTAGGTTCTGCTGTTGCGCCGATACAGATTAGTGATGTTGAGGCATTGGAGCAGGTATCCAGAGAAGATTACACGCTCCCGATTTTTGTGCCGGAGGGGCAGAAGTGGGTTCTCCCTGGTGGCGCATTTGGCCGAGAGGCCTGTGGTTCTGATTGATTTGTGCAGAGGTGGCAATGTTGGATTTTGTTTTTTTGGTGTTTTTGGGGTTGGGCATATCTACGGTGCTGGTGCGTCGGTCTTCCCGTAAGGGGATGGATCTTGAGCTGACATGGCTCCAGTCGTTGAAGGTCGTGCTGGTTCGTGGAGCTGTTGCATTGGGCCTGGGTTTTGGCATTGGCAGGCTTGTATTGATGGGGATGCAGTATGGTTTCCTGAGTGAGTCTGTCCTGAGGGAACATGCAC
>NZ_JAWPON010000753.1:0-542 GCF_033344315.1 Vibrio sp. 2132-1
TGATGTGGGCGGATCATGGCCACGCCTGACCATCATGGATCTCATTCATCAGTTTCCCGATGGACAAATCTGTATTGAGGATAACGGCAAAATTGTCGGCGCTGCGCTGACGATCAAAGTGGACTACAACCGATTTTCACTTCCTCACCTGTACACTGACATCATCACCGAAAATAACGTCATTCAGAACCAAGTGACAGGCGATGCCATGTATGGCCTAGATGTGTTTGTTCACCCTGATTACCGTGGGCTTCGCTTGGGCCGACGTCTTTACGACGCGCGCAAAGAGTTGTGCCGCAGCAAAAACTTTAAAGCAATACTAGCCGGTGGCCGCATTCCGAATTACCACCAATACGCGGATGAACTGAGCGTTGCAGAGTACATCGACAAAGTAAAACGCCGCGAATTGCACGACCCGATCCTCTCATTCCAGCTTGCGAATGACTTTGATGTTAAACGCATCATGCGTGGCTATTTGCCAGAAGATAACGCCTCAAAAGGCTACGCCACGTTGCTAGAGTGGGATAATTTTTTCTACGAGG
>NZ_JAWPON010000754.1:0-542 GCF_033344315.1 Vibrio sp. 2132-1
AGAGGGATTTCACTGATCGTTTCAAACGCGATTTTGTTTGGCATCTGCTCCGATTTGGCTGAGATGGCTATGTCGGCTTCATCTGCTAGTATTTTGTCGATTGCTTGAGCTGGGTCACCGGTTGATAGCTTAAATTCGATAAAAGGATGCTGAAGACGAAAATCGGAAATTAACTCTGGTAAATGGCTGTAGCTGGCGGTCACCGAACAAAAGAGACGGATTTCCCCCTTTAGCTCGCCTTCGGTTCCTTTTATATGGTTTTGATACTGTTGCCATTCACCAAGAATTTTTAACGCAACAGGCATTAATTTTTTGCCTTGGGTTGTCAGCTCTACACTGCGGTTATCGCGAACGAACAGCTGTTGATTTGTTTCTTCTTCCAATTTTTGTATTTGTCGACTGAGGGCAGAAGGACTGATGTGCATGGCTGCAGCGGTTTTGGCAAAACTTTTACTCTCACAGAGATGAATGAAAAGTTGCAGGCTTTTGATATTCATTAAATCTTCATTTCCATGTTGCATAAATTGCAATAAGTAATTGTG
>NZ_JAWPON010000755.1:0-542 GCF_033344315.1 Vibrio sp. 2132-1
ATCTGATTTGGAGCTGGGTGAAGTCGATGAAACTCTAAAGTGGGGTGAACCCAGCTATAGTGTAAAAACAGTCAGCCCGCTAAGAATGGACTGGAAGCTGAAATCCCCTAACAATTATTACCTGTTCTTTAACTGCCAAACTAAGTTAGTCGATACATTTCGAGAATTGTATGGTGAAGAACTGGTGTTTCAGGGAAAAAGAGCAATCGTTCTGTCCATATCGCAAGTGTTGCCAGAAACAGCAATCAAGTCCTGTTTAGAGTTGGCTTTAACTTATCAGCAGCGTAAAAATTTGCCTCTTTTGGGCGCGTGAAAAAATTCACATAACAAAGCGTTCAAGAGGGATTCTCAACGCTTGGCAGTTTTGGTTCAAAGTTCAGCTTTTGTGTTTATGGCACAATGGTTTAAGTCGGATGGTATAGCGTTGTTCACCCCTTAACGCGGCGTTATGTAGCCAGCTTTATACGTGACTTGGGCTGAGAAATTTCAAATATCTTATGAAATAGAATGCTATGAGGAATAACCTCAAGGTAATCAATTTT
>NZ_JAWPON010000756.1:0-541 GCF_033344315.1 Vibrio sp. 2132-1
TGCCCTTCCACAATCGTAGCGTGCATTTTGTTTCCCATTTCACTTCTCAGCTCAGAAAAGAAGCCTTTCATGGCTATTTGAATCAAGCGCAAAGGGCTCAACCACTGACAATGTGGCGTTTGTAAACAGACCACAAAGACGTCTCGCGACAACTGCCCCGCAATGCTGGTGTAGCGACTACGCATGATAAAGTCCGCAAAACCTAGCTGTTGTTCCAACATGCATTTCTGGGCAAAGTTCGGTCTTAGCGTCATCACGATATTGAGGTCTTTGTGACCACTTTCGTTTGCGAGGTTATCCAATTGAAGTTCGAATTCATCTCTGGTTGGCAAAAATGCCGACCAGTCTTGCACTTGCTCACAACGATTTTTCATCCACAAAAGGGAAGCCGAGATATCCGTTGAAAAACCGAGAAAAAGCACACGCCCTGAATTGAATGTGAGGCGATAGATACACAAATGATGCGCTTGGTTGCTGCCATTGGCTGTGCGGCTAAGAAGATTGCCGCTCCAATACCCTTCTTCATCAATGTGTTTCCAAA
>NZ_JAWPON010000757.1:0-541 GCF_033344315.1 Vibrio sp. 2132-1
GAACTCTTTCATGAAGTCGACCAACGCTTGCACACCTTCTAGCGGCATTGCATTGTAAATCGATGCGCGCATACCGCCCACCACACGGTGACCTTTTAGCGCCTTTAGTCCTTTTGCATCTGCAAGCTCAAGGAAAGTCGCGTCAAGTTCAGGCTTCGCTAATTGGAAAGGAACGTTCATTAATGAACGGTTCGATGGATGAACGCCGTTGCGGTAGAAATCAGACTGATCAATGTAATCGTAAAGCAGTTTTGCTTTTTCGCGATTCACTGTTTCAATGCTCTTAACGCCGCCTTGTGCTTTAAGCCATTTGAAAACAAGGCCAGACAAGTACCAAGCAAAAGTTGGTGGCGTGTTAAACATTGATTCTTTTTCAGCAAGAACTTTGTAATCAAGAATACTTGGTAACACTTGTTTCGCCATGCCGAGTAGATCGTCACGAACGATCGCGATGGCAATACCTGATGGGCCAATGTTTTTCTGAGCGCCCGCGTAAATCACACCGTATTTCGACACGTCGATTTCACGAGAAAGAATTGTC
>NZ_JAWPON010000075.1:0-1221 GCF_033344315.1 Vibrio sp. 2132-1
AATAATGTCTTCACGCGGTCCATCCAACCGCCGGCTTTTGGCAGCAGTTTGTTGCCAAATACCGCTACGAGAATCAGCGGAATACCCATACCCATCGCCAGTGCGTAAAGCGCAATACCACCAGTCAGCAAGTCACCACTTTGTGCAACGTAGAGTAGTGCGCCCGACAGAGGTGCCGTGGTACACGGTGAGCACACCAGACCTGAGATCGCACCCATCGCGAATACGCCTGCGCTGCTGCCGCCTTGTTGTTTGTTGCTTAGGTTGTTTAGCCACGTTTGTACACTGCTTGGCAATTGCAGGGTGTACACACCAAACATGGAGAGTGCCAACGTGACGAATAAGATACTCAAACCAATCAACACATATGGGTGTTGCATCGCCGCTTGGAACTGCATGCCTGCTGATGCCACCACTAAGCCGAGAAGAGTGTAAGTCAGCGCCATGCCTTGCACGTAAACTAGGGATAAACCCAGAGCGCGGCGTTGGCTGAGTTTCCCACTGCCAAGTACGATGCTGGTCAAAATTGGGTACATTGGCAGAACACATGGCGTAAACGCTAAGCCTACACCAAGAGCTAAAAACAGCAGCGGAGTCCACCAATTGTCAGCAAGGCTCGCCGCGAGGCTGTCTTGTTCAGTGACTGGTGCTGGATCGTTGTTTGATGACACTGACGTGCTCGCCGTTGGTGATGTCGTGCTTGTTTGGTTATTGTTCGCTGTTGATTGCGTTGGCTTTTTCGCTATTGCGGAATCAGCAATGGAGGCCGTAAAAGCGTCAATTGGAATGATGCGAGTTTCTGGCGGATAGCAGAATCCAGCCTTCGCACAGCCTTGATATTGCACGATCACGCGTGCGCCTTCTTGCCACTCATCAAGCGGTACATTCACAAATAAAGGCGTGGTGTAGATATGCACATCACCGAAAAATTCATCTTTATGTGGCGTGCCGTTTTCCATTTGCAGTTTGCCAAGAGAGATGTTTTCACCAGACACAGACAAGCGCTCTTGATACAGATAGTAGCCGTCACGTACCTGCCAATCGAGCATCAACTTGTCGTCTTGTTGGTAGAAGTTAAACGGGAACGCTTGGTCGACCGGAACAAAGCTGTCGTTGCTGCTACCAAAGCTGTTGTTCTGGCTATTGTTAAACTGGTCTTTGCCAAATAAAGCCAAAGACGGAGTGGAAAAGGTAATGAGCCCTAAGAGTACAACGGAAAGT
>NZ_JAWPON010000758.1:0-541 GCF_033344315.1 Vibrio sp. 2132-1
GTAAAAACGCCCCCCTGTAGAGGCAACAACCCCTCCAGCTACCTAGGCGATAATGACCCACAAATAAGCTACATATACGATACCTACGCATCGAAATCATACCAATACGACCCACACCTACAGGATATAAATACTGGGGGAGGCGTTTTTGCACATGTGGTATGTATTTTCAAAGCTCAATCAGGTACATATACTCGCTATATAAACAAGAGTCACGCCACACTTAGGTACATGATGAGCAAAGAAGCACAAGAAATAAAACCTCAAGAACTGAGCAAGCGTTGGGGAAAAGAGGTAATCAATGAAGGTTGGACAGCCATTCCTAATACTTTAATTGAAAGACAGCAAGCACTTAAGCTCAACCCTACAGAGATGAACATATTGCTAGTGTTATTAAAGTATTGGTGGGAAGACAATAAATCCCCCTTCCCTTCAAAAAAAACGATTGCGGACTACATAAATCGAGATATTAGTACCGTAAGAAAAACAAAAAAAAAGCCTAGAAGACAAAGGGCTGATAAAGCGTGAAGCACGGTTTTAT